>JADFYA010000339.1 GCA_015233285.1 Deltaproteobacteria bacterium
TATCCTTTCTGCTGCAGCTTTCCCACGCCCTGGAGATCGACCCCAGCCGCTTCCTGTCCGACCAGGAGAAAATGGAGATCGGAGCCAAGCGTCAGGAAGGCTTTGCCAAACGAACCCAAAGCTATTCCTACCAGACCTTGACGCCAGGGGCGGCCGACAAACACCTGCGCGGTTTTCTGGTCTCCATTGAACCGAAAGAAAAACACAAAATGGTGGAATACCGGCATCCGGGTGAAGAATTCATTTACGTCATGCACGGCGAACTGGAGGTCACCCTAGGCACTCGGGTCCATCAACTAAAGGTCGGCGAATCCATCCACTTTGATTCCGAGACCAAACATAAACTCCGCAACATCTCAGACAAAAAGTGCGAACTTATGGTCATTCTGTACACACCCTGAGTGGTTGCTGGTTGCCATGACGTTAAGCAGAATTATTTGGAGGGAAATGTGAAATGAGCAAGAACTTGATCAAGGGTGTCAGCCGGTGGATTGAGTGTCGTTACTCAGCGTCCTTGATGTTGGCCTTGTTACTTGTCGTTTTTGGCTTTTTCTGGCTGTTCAATTTCTCGCCCCTGCCGTTTTCCAATTCTGAGTTCGTAAAATTAAGCGGTCACGAAGGACTGCTGGATGCAATGCCGTTCTATTCAGCGCAAGAAGCATACACGACGCTGACGCACTATGGCGTTGCAGGCCGGAAGTTGTATCTCAGGTTTCTGGCTACAGATTTCGTCTTTATTCCATTTTATTGTCTCAGCTTTGCTTTTCTGATGACGCAGATTATTCGTGCTGTGTGTGGACCGGGCACCTCGTGGCTGATGCTTAACTCGCTGCCATTCGGGGTTGCTTTTTTTGACTGTGCGGAAAACATTTGCATCCTCGGAATGCTTGGCCTTTACCCAGGCAGTAACACAATACTCGGCACGATCTCAGGCGTTACGACATTGTGCAAGTGGCTTCTGACACTGGCAACGGTGTCATGTCTGGTCTATGGCGGTGTTGTCTTACTGGTGCGTCGTCTTGGCTTCAAACATTCTTAGCCATACTTGATTAAGACCTGCCCGGCAGTCCCACACATAAGTATTCCGTCCTGATTACTGTTCAGACAATGAAGGCGCTGAGATGGAATTTATTCAGCCTTGCCAAAGGACGGGACGTTTCCAACCAGCAACCGGAAACAAGCAACGAGCAACCCGTCACCCTCTTGGCGGTCGATCCGGTCGGTCGGCAAATTTTGACATTGAGATACCGTAATTACCTCGTAGTGATCCTCCCGACATAATCTCGCCGTGACTTAAGTTCTTCTAATATCAATATGTTATTCGTAATATTTTGTTTGGCTCGACATTTGCATATAAAGAAGGCAACTATGAATTCTTCTGCTGGAGGTGATGCCAATGTTGCCCTATATCTTTGAAGCTCATGCGCCTAAAATCCTGAAAAGCCAGGTTATAGCTAATCATCAATTGTTTGATCATACCTTCTCCGCCGGCCCGCTGTCGAGCCTCAACCTGGAGGAGCTATCCAAGACCGACCTGATCGCCATGGTCCAGAACATGGCCGTAGAAAATTCTCTGGATGGATTGACCGGTTTATATAATCAGGCCTTCTTTCGCCGCTTTTTAGAGCTTTCGTTTAAGCGGGCCAAACGAGAAAAGGGCCACCTGGCCCTGATGTTCATGGATCTGGATGGATTCAAGGCGGCTAATGATATCTACGGCCACATTCATGGTGACCGGATACTTAAAAAAGTGGCCGAGACGTTGCTAAAGCAAATTCGAGATTACGATATGGTCGCCCGCGTCGGTGGTGATGAGTTCGCCATCTTGTTTGAAGGGTTGGAACCAGAGAAGGCCGCAGTCAGGGCGGCAGATATTTCCACGGCTGTAAATTTGGCTTTGACTGAACTAAAGGGAGGGGTAACCGCCTCCTTTGGTTTGGCTCCATTAAATGGCCAGGCCAGCCCGGAAATATTTTACCACGATGCCGACCAGAGTATGTACCGTCATAAACGGTCCAAAAAGCCTAGAGTTCTCCGCTCGGTCAATGCAGGACTAACTTGCAGTTAATGCAGGCGAAGGCTGGGAAACAACTCGGCCGAACGGTGGTCAAAAAGCCTGATCCAGAGGGCGCCGGAAAAAAAGGACGTGGAGATTTTTAAGGAATATTTGGAATCCTTAGAGGACCTCAGCGTCCTTTTTTTATCTGTGCCCGCTGGATCGGATCTTTAAAATTAATCCTCACGCCAACAAAATTCCGGATCCCTATCGACGAGACACTATTAATAGTGTATAAGCATCTGAAGCAGTGAACCGGCGCCCGCTGAGATATCCCTTAGTTGAGCTCTTACCATTAAAGGAGATGAACAATGGACTTCGACAGACCTCTTCCAGACGACTTAAAGACCGCCGTGGAGTTTCACGGACACTTGTGTCCCGGTCTGGTCTTGGGTTACATCGCGGCCAAGGAGGCCATGAAAGCCATGGACGTCATCCGGGCCGAAGATGAAGAACTGGTAGCCATTGTGGAGAATGACAGTTGTGCCGCAGATGCAATTCAAGTCATCACCGGCTGTACTTTTGGCAAGGGAAATTTTATCTTTCATGACTTTGGGAAACAGGTTTATACCCTGCTCTCTCGCAAAACCCGTCAGGGTGTTCGTTTAGCGCTAAAACGAGACATCAGAAAGCCCAAGAAGCCGGACGGGTCGACCGACCGGCCGGCGTTCATCCACCAGTTGTTGAACGGTCAGATTATAGATTTCTTTAACTCCACCAGGATAGAAACTGAACTCCCCCCTTTGGCCCGAATATTTGACAATGCTGTTTGCGATAATTGTGGCGAAGAGGTTATGCTCCCCCGAGTCAGGGAGAAGAATGGACGAAAATTGTGCTCCCCATGTTTCGATGCCCAGACGTCTCCAGCCTGATAGGACAAAGTCCATCAAGCGCGGAATCAAAGGCCACGTTATTTACTTGACTGAATTTTATATGACTGTATATAATAAAAGTATAATGACCAGGCACTATTTACATCTATACACGCCCCGGAAGGACCTATCACCTATGCAGGCAGCCAGGCAAGAAAGATCGACCAGGTTAGTTGGCTGGAGAAATGGGGATGCTGCCCCGGCTGGTTTAAACAAATCAGCCCGGTATCTCTTGCGGCCGGATCACCCATCCGACCTATTAACTAAGAGCGTCGGCCTCAAGACCAGGCATCTGCTTGGAATTCTGGCTGCAATGATTCTGGGGCTGATTGTCTCTAACCCTCCTGACGCCGTGGCCGCCGCCCCGGTGACGGTTGAAGTCGTCGTAGCCGGATGGGTGGAGATTTCTCCCAATAGGCCGGGCAATGCTCGTGACAGGGCCATAGAGGACGCTCTGCGGCAGGCGGTGGTTCGGGGCGTCTTCGAATCATCGGGCAAAGACGCGGCCAAAATGTCTCAGGTCGCGGCCAAACTAGCCCCGTTTATCAAACAACCATCGCAATTGATTCAGGAATACAAAGTAATTGATGAATCCGGCACCGAGAACGCCCATCTTGGTCCTGGTCCAGGCCCGGGTGGATATATCCAGGTTCGTCATCAAAACCAATGAACCAGCCTCTGTAAAAGAGGCCGCCGGCCCCGAAAAATCCGGCCGCCCAAAAACACTCATCCTCGTGGCCCAAACTGTACCGGGGCAGCAAGCACCTCTGGTCTGGTGGCGAGGCAAGCCCGGTCGCTATGGCCCGTTGTCTCAAGCACTGGCAGGATCCCTGGCCCAGGCAAACATTTCTATTATTAAGCCGGAATCGATAACAATTAAAGACCGGACGACGCAATGGGACGGAAAACCAATAACGGTAGAAGAGGCTTCCTATTTCGGCAAATTGGCCGGGGCTGACGTGGTCATCTGGGGACAAGTGGAAAATAATCAGCTTCCGCTGCCTCCTGGTGGAAAGCCAATCACCATCAATTCTACTCTGACTGGGTCTCTCCTGGATTTGAAGACAGGCCGGAACCTGGGTCGCGTTACCCGAGAAGTCTCCGTTTCGGCCAATACGTCTGATCAAGCCGGGAAGGAAGCCGGCTCCGCCCTGGCTAAGGAAGTCGCCAATGAAGTCGTCAGGCTTCTCGGTCCGACCTCCCCTGCCCCGTCCGTCACCGCCCCGTCCACACCCAAACAATCCAGCCGGGTGGTACTGAAGATCAAAGGCATCAAACGCTATTCCGAGCTAACCCAACTCGAAGGGGCCGTCAAAAAAAATGTCCCGGAGATCAA
>JADFYA010000033.1 GCA_015233285.1 Deltaproteobacteria bacterium
GACATTCCATTCAGAGGAAATGATTTTGGGGGCCGGCCGACCTCCTGACCATCCCGCTGACACGTAACATGCCGTATTTCCCAGGGCACTGCCCTGGGCTAACCTAGAGCGCCCCGTTGGGGCTTAAGCGGAATTGGCCATTTATTAAAATCAGATCCGTTGCCCCTGCGCCTTAAGTTAATGGCATTAACCCGTAACCAAGATTTTATAACACGTTTTTCAACTTGCCCCTGAGATAAAGCAGCGTTTTGGAGTGAATCTGGGAGACGCGTGACTCGGTAATGTCGAGCACCTCTCCGATTTCTTTCATATTTAATTCTTCAAAATAATATAACGTCAGGACCAGGCGTGGTTTTTCCGGCAATTCTTCGATGGCTTCGCCTAATGACTGCTTCAATTGGGCCAGATGCAGTTCTTGGAAGGGGCTGTCGGAATTGGGATCAACCAGGTAGTCGATGATTTCTTGCCGTCGGCCCATGACCTCTTCGCCGACGGTCTCGTTCAAGGAGATCAGAGATACTGATTTAACCTGGCTGATAACGTCAAAAAGCTCCTGTTCTTCCAAGCCAAGTTCCGCAGCCAGTTCTTCATCGGTAGCTTGCCGGCCGAACCTCTGTTCCAGCTCAAAGTAAGCCTTTTCCATCTCTCTGGCCTGCCGCCGGACTGAACGGGGAACCCAATCCATATTGCGTAAGGCGTCGAGCATGGAGCCGCGAATGCGGAATTCGGCATAAGTCTTGAACTTGGTTTGTTTGCCGGTGTCGTACTTATCAATGGCGTCTAACAGGCCAACGGTCCCGGCGCTGACCAGTTCCTCCTGGTCGATGTGAGGCGGCAGTCGCATGGCCATGCGGTTGGCGATGTTCTTGACCAAGGGAGCGTATTCGACGATCAACTTGTCCCGGTTGTCCCGGTTGACCTGGGCGAGGCTTTGGCCATTCTTTATTTCTCCACTTTTTTTTATCATGGTTGGTCGAGGTCCGCTCATCGCCAGTCAGGATTATATTAGTTTAAGAGGTTTTAACCGTGAGCCTCATGTCTCCGGGATTGGACAGGAATCCCTTCCAGAAGAATTTGGCGCCACCGCCCGCATTTTGATTGTTACGACGCATCAGATTGATGTCATTCGCCACGGTCTCAAAGCATTTGTTCGCCGGTGAGAAGGGATAAGCCTCCGCCAGAGGTTGTTGCTGTCGGACAGCCATCTGAAGATGGTCATCTCTTGTCACATAGCCGAGATAGTTAATAGAAATGTTTAAGAAACGTTGCGCCGCAGAGTTCAGGGTCCGGTAGACCTCTTTGGCTTCCCGTTCATTTTTGACCGAGTTGACCAGAAGATTAAAATTTTTGACCGCGTGCTTTAGCCCCATCACCTTAATCAAGGCATAGGCATCGGTGATAGAGGTGGGTTCGGGAGCCGCGATGACTATTATTTCATGAGCCAGGGCGTTAAAATAGATAACGTTTGACGAGATCCCGGCTCCGGTATCGATCAGCACCACGTCCAGTCTGCGGGTAAACGCCTCTAGTTCGGCTAAAATGGCCATCTTCTGTTGCTGACTTAAATCTGTTAACTCAAACACGCCCGATGCCGCGGGTAAAATCAAGATTCCGGCCGGACCCCGGACCAGGACCTCGGACAGGCGCTTTTCTCCGGTCAGCAGATGTTGGATGTTATATTTAGGGGTCAGGCCCAGCAGGACGTCGATATTGCCCAGGCCCATGTCGGCATCCAGGATTAAAGTTTTTAGACCCGCTTTTGACAAATTGACGGCCACGTTGGCCACCACGTTGGTCTTGCCGACGCCGCCTTTGCCACTGGTCACCGCCACGACTAGAGCGGAGTTGGGCCGGCTTGGAATCGGAGCCGGTTTCTTTTTGTTTACGGGTTTTATATCGGTATTTGAGTCCATAGATGTCCTGTGCCCACTTACCGCAGCTAATGCCCTTAGGGTTCCTGCCTGATCCATTGTGTCCCTCGCAGTAACTTAACCAATTTTTTTGTTTTTGTCGAGTGAAATAACATTTCTCGAAGGCTGTACCCCATTCAAAATGAATTCGGCCGCGTTTTCCGGTGTGGCGGTCAGAATATCCTCCGGAACTTTTTGTCCGGTGGTCATATAGGCCAACGGGATACCACGGCTGATGATTTGGTTCAGAATTGGTCCGAAACATCTGGTTTCGTCTAATTTGGTGACCACCACCCCTTTGACCGGGATCAGCTTATAAGCCTGAATAATCTGCCCCAGATCATCGTCTTTGGTGGTGGCGCTCATGGTCAAGAAGATGTCGCCGCCGAAATTCCCCGGAAAGAATTTTTTGAGTTCCGCCAATTGACCGGGGTCATGATGGCTTCGGCCGGCCGTATCTATCAAGATCACGTCTTTTCTCTTAAGTTTGGTTATGGCTGAGGCCATCTCACGCGGTGAAGCCACCACCTCAACCGGAGCGCCAATGATATTAGCGTAGATTTTCAGTTGTTCCACCGCGGCGATGCGGTAAGTGTCGATGGTGATGAAGCCGACTTTCCGGTTTTGTTCAAAGGCGAATTTAGCCGCCAGTTTAGCGATGGTGGTTGTCTTCCCGACACCGGTGGGACCAACAAAGGCGGCCATCACCGGGTTGAGAGACCGGCCGGCTGGATCGCCAAGATTGATCGGTCCGGTGGTTTTGATTATTTTGGTCAACATCTTGGCCAGGAAGGCCCGGCAGTAGTTCGGATCATCTTGTTTTGTCTTGGCTAGTTTTTGATTAACCCGATCAAGCAGCTTTAAGGCCACCGTCTCAGACACCCCGAAGTGGAGCATGCTCTGGTAAAGCTTAATCAGGTTGGGGTGGAAACCAGTGTTCTTTAGGACGCCGCTATGCCGGGCGATGAACTGACTCAACCAATCAATATCCTCCAGACCCGTTTCCAGGGGAAGGCAGCCAAATTTTTGACGGGCGTCAGAATTTTCGCCACAGAGCGTGATCAGGGTTCTTTTGATGGCCGCCAATTCGGCCAGAACCGGCTGCATCCTGGGGTCACTGTCTGATGAGCCCCTTAAGCCGTTATTAATCGCCGGGTTTGGCCGCCCGGAAAAGAGCTGGGTCAGCTCCAGTGGTTCGTCCGTGACCCGGTGGGTCAGGGTGACCACGTCATCATCGGCCTCCGGCGTCGGTTCAAGTTTTTCAAACCGGGCGGGAGTGCAACCGGCCGCACCAGCCGCGGGACGTTTTGATCTCCGGCGTCTCATGGCCGAAACGTCACTTTCTGAGGCCGCGGTCACCTCCACCATGGGTCGCCCGAAGACGCCGAATTGTCCTTTTCCATCTCTCAGTTCTCGGGAGGATAGAATGATCGCGGAAGATCCTAAATCCTCTTTGACCAACCGGAGGGCCTCTTCCATCGTGATAGCTTCGTATCGTTTAATTTCCATGGCTCAAACTCACCATTCCCAGGTTAGTGATTGATGCGTCGGCTGAAATCTCGTTATGAGACAAGACGACCAAAGTGGGAATAAACCGTTCGGTCAGTCGTTTCAAAGGAGTTCTAACAATCGGCGAAGTCAGGATAATCGGTGTCAGTCCCGCCTCTCGGAATTTCTCCGTGGCGGCGGTTAGAGTATTGATGATCTGATGGGCTTTGGCCGGTTCCAAGGTCAAGTATGATTCAGTCTCGGTATGTTGGAGGGATCGGGTGATCATATCCTCAATGGTCTTGTCCAGCGTCATGATGTGCAGGCTCCCATCGGGGAGCAGGTGCTGGCGGGTAATCTGTCTGGCCAGGGCCTGCCGGACGTAATCGGTCAGCAGGTCAACATTCCTGGTCGTCGGGGCATGGTCACCCAGGGTCTCAACAATAGACAAGAAGTTGCGGACAGACACACCTTCCTTAACCAGGCTCTGGAGGACCTTTTGCACGCCGCCGACCGACATGACGTTGGGGACCAGTTCTTCTACGGCCTTGGGGTAACTTTCCGCCAGGTGTTCCAGGAGCTTCTGGACTTCCTGCCGACCCAGGAATTCAAAGGCGTTTTTCTTAATTACTTCCGAGATATGGGTGGCGATTACGGTGGCGGTATCCACTACTGTGTATCCGGCTATCTGGGCTCTTTCCTTGTCTTTTTCTTCTATCCACAAGGACGGCAGCCCAAAGGCCGGTTCTTTGGTCGGGATACCTTCTATCTTCATCTCAGTTTCTCCTGAATCCATAGCCAGATAGTGGTCAGGCATGATATCCCCTTTGGCTATTTCCACCCCTTTAATCAGGATGGAGTACTCATTCGGCCCCAACTGGAGGTTATCCCGAATGTGCATTGGCGGGACCACCAGGCCCATATCCAGGGCAAATTGCCGGCGGATGGACTTAACCCGATCCAGGAGTGAACCATCTTGCTCTACATCGACCAGAGGGATGAGGTTGTAACCCACTTCCAATTCCAGTACATCCAGGGGCAACAGAGCCTCTACCTTCTCAACTTTTTCTTCGGGTGTCTCGGCCCGCTCTTCTACGGCTTCCACCATGGCTTCCCGCCGTGACCGGTAAATGAGATAGGTGACATAACCGGTGACAATGCCCATGGCGAAGAAGGGGATGGTGGGCATTCCAGGGATGAGGCCGAAGAAGAAAATGACGCCTGCGGCCAGGCCGAGAGCCCGGTGATGGGCTAGAATCTGGCCGACCAGTTCGGCCCCCAGATTTGCTTCCGAGGCAGCCCTGGTGACGATAATACCGGCAGCCGTGGAGATGACCAGGGCGGGGATTTGGGAGACCAGGCCGTCACCGATGGTTAACAGGGTGTAGGTCTGGGCCGCCGTCCCGATGGGCATACCTTCTTGAAAGACACCGATGATCAGACCGCCGACAATATTAACCACCGTGATGATTACGGCGGCAATGGCGTCACCTCGGACGAACTTACTGGCGCCGTCCATGGCCCCGTAGAAATCGGCTTCCTTGGAGATTTTTTGACGCCGGACCTTGGCTTCGGACTCCGTGATCAGACCGGCGTTGAGGTCGGCGTCAATGGCCATTTGTTTACCCGGCATGGCGTCCAAGGTAAACCTGGCGGCCACTTCGGCGATACGGCCGGAACCTTTGGTAATGACGACGAAATTGATGATGACCAAGATGGCGAATATAATCACCCCGACCACGTAATTACCGCCGACGACAAAAGAGCCAAAGGCTTTGATGACCTCGCCGGCGGCGGTGGCCCCTTCGTGCCCGTGCAACAGGATCAACCGGGCCGAGGCGATATTTAAGGACAGCCGGAGCAGGGTGGTAATGAGCAATAAGCCCGGAAAAATAGAGAAATCCGGCGGGTTCAAGATGTAAATGCCGATAAACAAGATAATCACGGCGACAGTGATGTTAAAGGTCAACAGCATGTCCAAAAGCGGCGTGGGCACGGGAATGATCATGATGATCAACACCCCGATTACGCCGAGCGCCATCAAAATGTCGCTGTATTTGGTGATGCCGCCTAAGACCGCTGAGTTGGTTTGAGCCATGGTTGCCGCCTTTATCACTGTCAAGTGGCTGAGAGTTGTTTGGGGTGCTCCATTTGGCACGTTTCTTGGTGCTTATAAGAGGTTGCCGCCGGCATTGATGCCTTGGATGAAGGTGGCGCGCAATTTTCTTATCCCGCGCCGTAATGATATGCAATTTGTGCGCCATTTACAATATGCTTGATAGATAAGGCCGGAACACAAATCGGGTGCCGCGTAGGGTGCGACAGGTGAGGATATTTTGACGGTGCCCAGGCGGCCGGGTAGTCCGGTGCCAAAAAAAATATACGGATTGTTTTTCTGCTATTGGCATTGTGGTCACGGCCGCAAAAATTTTGGATATGTCACGGAACTGTGTTGATTATCTTTTGAGCGAGGGCGTGATTTTGGGGATTAGGATGGGTAAGAGGGTGGTAGGAGTTAAAAGATGTTAGCGGCGACAGTTTTTGGTCTAGGGAGATAAGCCGGAAGGGGATGGCTACGAAGATAGGATCTGTTTTATCGTAGACCTATTAATTCTTTAAATAATTCATTATGGTATGGGAAATCCTGTCCATTTTGGCAAATCATGCAGTCATTGCATCTGAAATGTTCCATAAATACGTCCCTGGCCTGTTCATTAGGAAGACTTCTTATATTAATGTGACATTGGTCTCCTGACTCGCTTTCGACTTGTTCAAGATTCGCACTGTTGAGTATGTCGGTACATAATATCCAGTAAGCGATTGGTTCGGTATCAACGGATTGATAATAATTATTCAGATGGGGACACACTTCAGTGCCGTATTTTTTTGTGATGCAGGACTTACAAATGGCTGAAATACCATCTTTATAGTTTCTGAAGCTATTCGCAGTAACCCTTTGTTTCTTTTTGTCGAAAGAATGTTTCCGCAGTATTCTGATGAGTTGCATCCACCGACCCCGGCTATCTTCGAGAGGTTAATCTTGATTAATTCGAGAGGAGCATTTTCACAAAATAGAACCTGTTCGTATTGTTCTCCAATGCCGATTTCATAGTCAACCTGATATGTACCATCATTACAGATTAAGACATCAACAAAATGGTCACCGAGGCGGCGTGAAAAAGATATTTCTATTTCACCCTCACCAATGGGATGTACCTCGGCATGAAGATTATATTCTTTACCCATTCGGTAAATATCTATTGCCAGTTTGATCGTGGCTTCAGTCGGAGGAATGCCTTCACCATAGTCCCAGCCAACAGGCAACTTGCATAGTGACTTGATAGCTTCTTCGGTGCTATCAACAATATTATCGATCATAGAATGTGATGACAAGAAAATAGTCTCACCAGCAGAAGCAGCAATCAGCGACTGATACATTTTACGCCTCATTTTCGTCTGGGTTAATCAGATTTATTTTTTGATGGATGTAATCAGTGGTCATAATTTCTTGACCGGTCTTCTCTTCCAGCAATCTTATAAGCGAAAGTAATTTGGTGCCGAGTGTTTTCGCCAGAGTATAGGACATATTAACCGCAATTTTTGCCTGATTGTTTTGCTCAAAGAGGACGAGCACGTCAGCAACATCAAAATAGCATGTAAAGCCATTGATATATACTTTATCTACTTGTTCCGACTTAATAGCTTCATTGAGTTTGTCTTTAAGTTGTTTTTCTTGCTCGGCGGAACCACTCATGATGTTCCTTTCGTGAAGGCTGGTGGAAAAGTAAAAAAATACGTATAACACTAACATTGTTCTAATCTCAAGGCAAGTTAATTTTTTTTGAGCTGCCCAATTAGAAAATAGTTTGAAATCAGGTCCGGTGATGGGTTGAGGAGATAACAGATGGGCAGAGGTTGTGGGAAAAGATATCAAAAACAGGCTGATCGCTTGCGGGCAAAAATCAAAGCGGCCAATTTATCCGGCCCCGAGAAGGTCAAATAACTTGGCCCTTGACATGCACAAACATGCGCAAAAAGGTGTCATCTGTGGCGTAAACAATGTTCTGCAAACCACTGCTTTCTAACCGCTCAACCGACTTATCGACCTCAGGGTAACCTGATACCTCACAAGAGCTTGGCCCCCATTTCGGCGACTTTGGAGCGTTCGCCCTTGACCAGGGTGACGTGCCCGGCGAGTTCTTCTCCTTTGAGCTTCTCTATTAAATATGTCAGCCCGTTGCTGCCGGCGTCGAGATAGGGATGATCAATTTGTTCGGGGTCTCCGGTGAAAACGATTTTGGTTCCCTCGCCCACGCGCGTGACCAGGGTCTTGATCATGTGCGGAGATAGGTTTTGGGCCTCATCACAAATAATGAATTGCCGCGGGATGCTCCGGCCTCGAATATAGGTCAGGGCCTCCATTTCCAGAGTGCCTTTTCCTCTCAGATCTTGCAGCACGTCAAAGGAATCCTGGCAGTCCCGCATCAGGAACTCCAGGTTGTCATAGATGGGCTGCATCCAGGGGCGGAGTTTTTCTTCTTTTGTCCCGGGCAGGTAGCCCAGGTCATTGCCCATTGGAATCACCGGCCGCGTGACCAATAGCCGGCTGAAGGCGTTTTGTTCGATGACTCTTTCTAAACCGACGGCCAGGGCCAGGAGGGTTTTTCCCGTTCCAGCGCAGCCAACCAGGGTGACAACCTTAATTTTATCGTTCAAAAGAAGTTCGAAGGCGAATTTTTGTTCCTTGTTCAGGGCTCGGACGCCCCAGTTGGCCGATTCCCCATGGACCAGAGGACACAGAAATCCCTCAGAGTAACGGGCCAGGGCCGATTGGGAAGGATTGTGTGAGCTTTTTAATATGTAAAATTGGTTGGG
This sequence comes from Deltaproteobacteria bacterium, assembly GCA_015233285.1. The sequence goes on from JADFYA010000033.1 coordinate 8,274, forward strand.
GAATCCAGTCTGCCAGTCGTCCAACTTCAGCTTACCTTCTCGATGGAATTGATCCAGTTCCATGGTCGAAACTTTCAGTTCGGCTACTCCGGAATAAAGTTGCCGGTAGTCGATCCGGTCGTCGTAAAAATCTTCGGCTGCGATTCCCATCAGGTCCGCTTTGATGCGGAGGTTCAGGCCCTTGGTGACAAGAATAACCGATTTTCCATCTGACTTCCCCAGGTTGTGAGCTATGGCCAGAATGCGGTTGTCTGGTTTGCCGGGATCCAAACCCGGAGGGAAGTCAATGAGATCTTGGTGGTTGAGTTCAATCCGGAGCAGCCCGCCTGAATTTAGCTTCACCCCGGATGAGAGCCGTCCCAAAGCCCGCAGTTCATCTAGCCTCTTTGATACCAGCCGGGCGTTTCTGCCGATCTCGTCTTGTCTTTTCTTTTGATTATCGATCTCCTCAATGACGGTGAAAGGAATGACCACGTCGTTTTCTTCAAAGGCCAGGAGTGCTCCCGGATTATGGAGCAACACGTTCGTATCCAGAACATAGGTTTTCGCCATTTTGCCACTCCCTGAGGTGTCTCGTTAACCGCATCGATGAATATTTTCCATGGTCGGATCGAAATACAGGGAAATGAACATGTCGGGCCGGAGCCGGTCACCCGGTTGAAATCATCAGCCGTCCTACCTCAGACCGCTTCAGCCATAGGTGATTCCGGTACGTCGTCTTTTTCGTCAAACATCTCCCACGTTGCTTCAAAGGCCTGTTCAAATGATCGCCCTTCCATATACCGGCGGGCCGCGGAGCCCATTTGCCGCAGACGTTCCGGGTTGGCCAGAAATGACTGGATGGTTCTTCGTAAACCGGCCGCATCGTCGCCCTTGGTGATGATCCCGGTTTTGCCGGAGATGACATTTTCATGCGGCCCTCCCACATCGGTGACAATAACCGGCAGTCCGGATGCCTGCGCCTCCAGCACCACATTCCCGAAGGTGTCCGTAGTGCTTGGAAAAACGAAAAGATCGCAGGAAGCAAAAACCTTGGCCAATTCATCGCCGGCCAGGTAACCGGTGAAAGTACATGGGGTGCTATCCAATTTTGTCTGCAATTCATCAAGATAGGGTCCATCCCCGACCAATACCAGGTGCACGTTGTGGTGCATGGTACAGATTGATCTGAACACCTCAGCCAGGAGGTGCAGGTTCTTTTCTTTGGAAATACGTCCGACGTAGAGAAGCTTGACAGGCGCGGTAATCCCATACCGGGTTTCCATATATTCCAGGTCCCGCCTGGATGGGTTAAATCTGGCCGTATCCACTCCGCGGGGAAAGAACAGGAGTTTATCGCGGCTGATCCCTTTTTGGATCAGTTCCTGGGCCGTGCTCTCCGAAGGAGCGTAGATAAAATCCATTTGATCGTAGTACCACAATGTAAATTTCCAGACCAGCTCCTCGATATCGCCATCTTCGGTTAGATATCGGGCATATTGCGGCAGGGCGGTGTGATAGGTTCCGCTGAAGGGAAGCTTTAAAATGCGGGCGATGGCATAGGCGGCCAACCCGATCGGCCCCGGGGTGGCTGAGTGGATATGGCTGAAGTCATTTTCGTAGCAGAAATTCAGCATCTCCAGGAATGGCGGAAACTGCAGTTTCAGCTCCGGATATTCCGGCAGGGCATAGACGCCGACGGGCTTGAAATTCTTAACCCCTTCGGCCTGGAGCCGGTCTTGGCCGTCGCAGGTGATCACCGTCAGCTCTTTGCCGGTATTCAGGGCCTGCCGAACCATCTGCTGAAGTGTTAGGGCCACACCGTTTACCTCGTGGTAAGTGTCGGTAAAATGAGCCACCCTGATGGTCGGTTTGGTTATGGCCTCAAGTGTATTATCCTTAGAAAAGACCCTCCTGGCTTGGCGGCTTAGCTGCCGGTCTTTGGTGAACAATGAAAAAGCCACAAAATATGGAGCCAGCATGGTGTAGAGGGCGCCGGCCGAACCGATGGAATGAAACACATTGAACAGGTTTGCCCCTGAAAGATGGTCAAGCAGATGGTTGCCGAAATGGTAGAGCACCTTGTCGGAGACATTGTTGACGAACTGGAACCATTTCTGGGCATCGTTTTCCCTGGTGCAGTTGCCGTTTTTGGCAATGGCCATCAGTTGGGGATCATCCCAGATCAGTCTCTGGGTTTCATAACGCAAGAGGCCTTCCACGGATTCCGGTTTAGACGCGGCTTCTTTGGGACGCCGGCGGTGGTTCCAGAGGTAGTAGATTTTGCTCCACAGGCCGGTTTCTTCGGCGTGGTCCGGGTGTAGAAAATGATCAATAAACCGCATGGTCAGATCTTTATTTACATGACTATCAAGATTGAGCTTATTTTTGTAAAACTGGTAAGCAATTCCGTAAAGGTTTTGGGCAAAGGCTTGCGGCGATGATGAGCGTCCCATAACCCGGGCCTGGCCGAGTTCAATCCCTTCTAGGAAGGCTTGGAGGCCGTCGGCGCGATCAACCGAGGTATACATCCGGGCTATGTTTAGGGCGCTGTGGTCGTCGGATCCGCCAACCAGATTTTTTTCCCATGGTCTGGGGAACTGGGGCATGAGCTTGTGCTTGTCAGCCAATCTCTCAATATCGCCGGATGTGAGCTGGGATAATATAAATTCGACCGTTTGGTTTTGAAAAGCCCCGCGGGCCCCGTTCAACTCCAGGTTTTTGAACAGTAATAATAGAACTTCAACATGATCTATGGTCAGTTTTTCGTTTACCGCAAACAATGGATGGGCCACGGCGTGGACGATCCCGTGTTCATTGAGATAGCCAGCCAGGTCGAATATGTTTTCCCGTACTTTTTGGATATCATCATGTATTTGCTCATTAATATTATAAACCAGCACATGGATTTTGCAGCGGTCCTTGGGGAAGTAGGTGGTCACTTCTTCGCTGATAAAGACATCTTCGAGGTGGGCAATCTCAAGGCCGCCGTTGATGGTGTTGTGATCCGTCACCGTCACCAGCGACATGCCCCGCTTCTTGGCCGCCCGATGCAAAGCCAGAGGTTCGGTAAAACTCTCGGGGCAGCCTAATTTCTGGAGAATCCATTGGGATGGTCTTTTTGAAAATTTAGAGTGCACATGGACGTCTATTTTCATAGCCGGCAGGTCCTTTCAACAATAGATAAAGTTATTCGACGAGCACGGTTTCTCCGGCCCGAACTTTGTCGCCTGGTTTCACTTTGGTTTGCATGCCTTCTATCCAGGTGACCACGAGGTCGACTTGAGATCCGATCTTGATCCTTCCGAAAATGGCGCCTCGGTCGATTTCCCGGCCCGGCTCCACAAAGCTCTCAATTCCTCGAACGCTGCCTCCGGCAATTTGAACCAGATAGCAAGATACATCGTTGCCCCGGTAATTGGCTTCAAGCCTGGTGACGGTTCTCTCATTCTGGATGATGTGGAGGCTGTTTTCATAAAGCGGCAGCCGCCTGATGATTGTCCTCCAGTGCATGGAACTCATGTGGAAGTTTTTTAGAAGAGGCGGGTGATGGCGGACAAACTGAACTCGGCCGGATAGGGGTATGCGGTTGTAATGAACGTTGAACGGGCTCATGAATATCCCTATAACGATTTTTGGAGATGATGAATCTTCACGCACGATGTCTGAAACGGTTGCCTTGACTCCTTTTTTGATCGTGATCACATCTTCGTTGGGCTGAAGGTGTCTGACATAGACCACGGTGCCGTCGGCCGGGCTGACTAGACCGGTTCCTTCGGGTATCTTTCTTTGTGGATTGCGAAAGAACCAGATATATCGCCAATAAAGAAAGGCCAGGGTGAGACATGAGAGGGCACCGAGCAGAAAATATATAACTAATCGTTTAATTTCCATGCCTTGTCCTGTAATACTCTAACCAGAGCTACGCCTGATGAGAATGGGAAATTGATGACTTCAAAGAGGGCTTCTTCCTTCTTGACTATCTTCAGCCACCGCTTGACACCGGCGTGGTGGATTATTTCCCGGACATAGATGTTGGAGTCGTGGAGAAAGATGTAGGTATTTTTATGGGAATATTTCAGTGTACTTAGAAAATCATACTTTACATCTTTGAAGGCGTGGTTCCCGTCGATAAAGCCTAGATCGATTTTGGGTAACTGTAAGGTTTCGTAGGATGGGAAGAATTCGTCATTGCGTTGTTTATAATGCGTAACGATATCCTCTACTCCAAACATTCGGAATAGTTCATAAGCCTCTTGCGGATCATCCCATTTCCCGCTTCCTCCAACCGTCTTGAACGGCCCGTTCTTGAGGAGGGAATAGGATGGATCAACAAAGGTGAGCCGCCCCGCCCCATTGTGTTTGATCCCCAAGGCCAGACAGACCACACTGAATCCGTAGCCCGACCCGACCACCAGAGTGTGTTTCGGCCTGAGGGACCTGGCCAGACCATAATAGAGAAAACCGAAACCCAAGTTCAGATTGGCCGGGTTTTCGTTATGCCCCATTGGTTTTGCATAATCGAGAATGTCCTTTAAGATTTCGTTGTTTAAGTATAGTTCTCCCACTTTTTTCTTTTCTCCCCAGAGAAACATACTAAAAGCTCTTTCCATGTCCATTTTCCGTTTTCACCTCGCTCCGGCAGACCTTTCCGACCAAAAATTTCAAAATTGCTTCAAGATATTGCTTAGTTCAGTCGCCCGAATACCTGTGCCACGCCAAAGGGGTGACCCGGCACGACTCATCAATAAAATCAGCTTCCCCAGTATCTTCTATGCGTTAAGTCAGTCCATCCGTCCCTCGGTATCAATCTGGTCTGATTCAGAAAAGGCATTCCGGATACAAGACGATTTGTTTAGGAGCATCCAGCTTGTTTCTTTGTAGTTGTATTAGGTTATGGGTTGACAAATCCATTCATGTCCTTCATTAGGGTCCGGCATAGAATGAAAACTCCGATCGAGATCACGGATGAGCATTGGATGCACCCATATCATTTAGCAGTTACAGTTTCGTTTCGGCGCGGTATCAGTTGTGTATATTTTTGAGGAAGCGTTGTGAAAAAAGCCTGGGGATGTGGATGGTAAGTGGTGCGGCAGGTGTAGGTGTTTCATGGTCAATCTGATTGCCCTGGCTTCACTCCGGGCCGGCCTGGTGCATTAATTTCGAGTATATTCTGACTTAGCCGTTTAAGAATATTTCAGGCGGTTGGCCTGGTCAAACAAACTTGGCCCTTGACATTCAATGTGATCTGAGGTATCTTAGTGACATTAGATGAGACCCAAGCCAGCGTGCCCCCGGGACAGTTTCTTCTCCCCTGCGACCCTAAACAACACACACCATTTATCGTCGCCTATTCCAATATGTTTCCGTGACCCTAACCAGGCATTCGAGGGTGGCACACTCGATCGTCTTTGGATAACTTGAACTCTGTCCCCCTCCTGGGGTATGACGGGGTGCGATTCCTTTCTTAACTTTGAAAAGGCGTTGCATTTCTAATAATCCTGGGCGGTTGGAAAGATGATCAAAATACCGAGGCCGAGAAAGGAGTCAGGTCCCGGCCATGGGCTTGATTTCGGCTGTCTTATCTTCAATGTTTTACTCCGACGCATACATAGATCGGCGGTTACGTCTCAGGCCGGTCTTCTCGTTGTTCTGTAGCCGCAAGCGTTTTTGTGTAACGCTACCCCCCTGCAGCCCAACTAATCTAACCTCTAACTAAGTTTCTGTATGCTTTGTGCGGATTTTTTGCACGGGGTAAGGCAATAGCCTTTCAATGCGGTCAAGCGGCAGATGCTGGTTCAGGGATTATCAAGGATTATAGATCTAATGACATTTGAAGAACTACAATTAGCTCCACCCATTCTCAAAGCGCTTGCCCGATGCGGGCACCATAACCCCACGACGGTCCAGGGGTTGGCTATTCCCAAGGTTCTCGCCGGGCACGACGTCATTGCCTCGGCCCAGACCGGCACCGGAAAAACGGCAGCCTTTGTCCTGCCTGCACTACAACGTTTGTGCGGTCGCCCTCGCGGCTTCAAGCCTGGGCTACGTGTTGTGGTGATGACCCCCACTCGGGAACTGGCTGATCAGATCACTCAGGTGGCGCGTGACTACGGGAAGTATCTCAAAGTAAACAGCGTCTCCATCGTCGGCGGTATGCCCTTTGGTGAACAATTCAGAGCCCTGTCTCAGATGCCGGATATGATCGTCGGCACACCCGGCCGGTTGATCGACCACATTATGCGCGGGAAAATTGACTTGTCCCAGGTCGAACTGCTCGTTTTAGACGAAGCCGACCGCATGCTCGAAATGGGTTTTATCGGGGACGTCAAATTTATGTCGGAGGCCACGCCTAAGGACTGTCAAACACTCTTGTTTGCCGCGACTATGGGCGATGCGACGGCCAAGCTGGCGCTGAAATACATGAAAAACCCCGAACGGGTTGAGGTTGCCCCAGGGAAAATCACCCACGATACGATCGAGCAACGGCTGCACCTGGCGGACAGCTTGCCACACAAGAAACTGCTTTTGAACCATCTTTGTGCCGACACAACCGTGACCAGGGCCATCATCTTTTCGGCAACGAAGCGCGGCGCCGACCAGTTGGCCAAAGTTCTCGACGCAAAAGGGTACCCGGCCGCAGCTCTTCACGCCGACATGACCCAATCCGCACGCAATCGCACCATCATGGAGATGAGAAGAGGTAAGATCAGGCTCCTGGTGGCTACGGATGTCGCGGCCCGCGGCCTGGATATCGATGGTATCAGCCATGTCATCAATTTCGACCTGCCCCGCTCTGCGGAGGATTACGTTAACCGCATCGGAAGGACCGGGCGGGCCGGCGCCTCCGGAATTGCGATATCTTTTGCCTCACAACCGGATTTCCCTTACCTGGACCGCATCGAACGCTACCTCGGGCATAACCTGGCCGAACAGGTCATCCCCGGCCTGGAGCCGGATCAACCCGGTCGCAGACAAATGATCAACGCCAGGAGTGATAAGCGGGCGGCGGCAACCGGATCGAGAAGGCCCGTTGCCGACAGCGGCAAACGTGTCGGACGAGGGGCTCCCCGCAAGGCATCTCACGATAAGACGGTGGCCGTGGAATATGTGAGCGGCAAGTCAGGGCGTCCGGGACCGGGCCGGAAACGAAAATCAGAAGAAAAAAACACCCATGTCCTAGGTAGTAAGAGCGGAGTCGCGAATCTTTCCTTTAGTTACGAAGGGATGGCCGACAACGCCAAACGTACCGGGCCGGGGGCTCCCCGCAAGGCATCTTTCGATAAGACAGTGGCCGTGGAATATGTGAGCGGCAAGTCGGGACGTCCGGGACCGGGCCGGAAACGAAAACCAGAAGAAAAAAATACCCGTGTCCCAGCCGGAAAGGGCGGAGTCTCGAATCTTTCCTTCAGTTACGAAGGGATGGCCGACAACTCCAAACGTGTTGGACAAGGGGCACCCCGCAAGGCATCTTTTGATAAGACGGCGGCCGTGGAAAATGTGAAT
>JADFYA010000340.1 GCA_015233285.1 Deltaproteobacteria bacterium
CGGGCGCCTCCTTTTACCTGTTCGATGAATCAGGTCTGAACCCGGTGGGCGAGCTGCTTATCTCCCAGGTGCAGGAGAAAACTTCGCAGGCGAAGGCACTGAAAACAGGAAAAGAAATTAAGGCCGGGATGAAAGTGGAGCTTAACCCGTCCGGCGGGCCGGGCAAAGTTTGATCCATAGGAAAGGACTCGGGAAATGGCTAGAATACTTGTTTACACCGTTTTCATGGGACTGACGGCGCTACTTGCCTGTGGGCCCCAGGTCGATCAGAAATACGTTAAAGACGGCAAACAATACGGGGTGACCAAAGGCAGTTTCCGGGAACGCTGGTGGAATTTCTATGAACGGGGCGGCTCCTACTCCGAGGGAAAGTTCTATGCCGAAGCAGAAGCGGATTTTAGTGCTGCTTTAAAACAAAGGGATCAAGACCAGCGGCGGGCCAGGACCTACGGGATGCACTTTATTGACTACTTTCCCCACCGGGAATTAGGGGTGACCTATTACTACACCAACCGGTTTGATCTGGCTGTCACGGAGTTGGAAACGTCTCTGGCCCAAGCCGACTCGGCCAAGGCCAAGTATTTTTTGAACCTGGCCCGTAAGGCGATGATCGAGAAACAAGGTAAAGTTCAGGCGCCGACGGTGACCATTAATTCACCCCAGGCCAACCTGATCACCAATGCCTTTAAGTTGGAGGTGGCCGGGGTCGCCCGTGATGACACCTATGTGTCTTGTATTATGGTCAACAAAGATATGCTGTTCAACGAGCTGGCCCAAAAGGAGCTGCCGTTCAAAACCATGGTGGACTTGAAAGAAGGGGAAAACACCATTGTGGTGGCGGCCCAAAACCTGGTCGGCAAGTCTACTGAAACAACGATTAAGGTTAAGGTGGAGCGGAGCGGGCCGCTAATCACCGTGGATGAACCATTGGATGGACAGAAAGTGTCCACGCCGCAAGTGACGGTGGCCGGTGCGGTGTCCGATTCAAACGGGGTGGCCGGCCTGACCATCGGCGGCCGGGAGGTGGCCCTGGGCTCCGGGCAAACGGTCAAATTTTCCCAAGTCGTCTCCCTTCGCCCTGGGGATAACCAGATCACTTTGCGGGCCAAGAATCTGGCCGGTAATGAGACGGTAGGGGGGGTAAGCGTGATCTTTGCTCCTTCTATGGCCGGCCTGCCGGAGAGGCATCAGTCACACCCGGGATCCCCAATCTTGTTGGCTGACGCCCGGATGACCTTCACAGACGCGCCGGCCATTCAATTAGCCGCGGCGAGTCCGGCAGAGGCCGAAGACAAGACTCCGCCGACCTTAAAGATAAAAGGTTTCGGCAAGAAATCCGTGGTCTTCATCGAAAGCGTTTTTCTTCAAGGGCAGGCCTCGGACCCATCGGGAGTAGCCGCGGTGACATTGAAGGGTGAAAACCTGATCTCCAATCCCGGCCGCAATGTCTTCTTTAATCACATCATCAAACTCGACAAAGGAAATAACGACATCAGAATCTCAGCCAAAGACACCAAGGGCAACCAGGTTGAGGAACAGATTCAGATAGAACGAAAAGTCCCGGTGGGTGAGCGAATCGGGGACAGGATGTCTTTGTCTGTTTTGCCCTTTGAGATTAAGGGGGACCAACACCTGTTGGCCGACAGTGTCTATGATGCCCTGATCACTTCTCTGGTTAACCAGCAACGGTTCAACCTGGTGACGCGGGGACCGGAGCTGTTGAACATTCTTCAAGAACAAAAGTTAAGCCGGACGGATTTGGCCGACAAAGATAAGGCCATCAAAGTGGGACGGTTGATTGGAGCGGAAGCCGTGTTGACCGGAGTGGTCAATGAGACGCCGAATTCGATTGAAATATTTTGCCGCGTGATAGATACTGAAACCAGCCGCATCCTGGCCGCCACTGACGTTTTCGACCAGGACAGATCTCAGCCGCGGCTTAGTTATTTGCTCGATGGTCTATCGCTTAAGTTCGCCCAGGCCTTGCCGGTGACCGAAGGGAAAGTCATCACGGTCAAGGAAAAGGAAATACTGGTCACTATTGGGGCCGAGAGCTCGGTCAAGGAAGAAATGCGGATTGTCGTCTATCGGCCGGGAGAGGTAATCAAAGACCCCGATACCGGGGCGGTTTTGGGGGCCGACAATAAAGAATTGGGCCGGGCCAGGCTGACCCAGGTTATGGACAAGTATTCCAGGTGCCAATGGATATCGAAGGACCTGCCGACTGAAGTAAAACCTAAAGATAGCGTGATAACTAGATAAGGCCGCGGAGGGGCCGGGCCGGGATGTTCTAAATGTATCGAGGTCTGGAATGCCGATCAGTCAAAAGAGGTGCCATGATGGATGATGACCGTACCGTCCTGCTGACCGAGTTGGATTTTGAGGTCCCGGACGAAGGCCGTCGAAAAGTCTTGAGTCGCTTTGCCCAGGTCAAGATGATCGGCGAAGGGGGCATGGGGGTGGTTTATTATGGATTCGACTCTCTGCTGGAACGTCATGTGGCGATCAAATTCGTAGATCGCCAGAAGATGATGACTCTGCCTCGGGAACAAGAGGTTCAGTTTCGCCAAGAGTGCCGGGCCATGGCCAGGTTGCGTCATCTTAATGTGCCGACCATCTTTGAGGCCGGAGAATCCGAGGGAGCGCCCTACTTTATTATGGAATATGTGGAGGGTGGTTCTCTTAAAGATATCATCTACGCCGAATCGCAACGGCCTATTTCGGAGAAACGGTCTATCTTGATCCAGGTGGGGGAGGCCCTCAAGCACGCCCACAGCCAGGGTATCGTTCATCGGGATGTGAAGCCGGACAATATCATGATCATGCCCGGCGGCCTGGCCAAGCTGGTGGATTTCGGTATCTCAAAGACAATTCACCATAAGCGGCCCTTGACCAGGGATACGGACTATGTCAAAGGTTCTCCTTTTTATATGTGCCCGGAGCAAATGCTGTTCAAAGAAGTAGATCATCGGGCGGACTTATTCTCATTCGCCGTGGTTTGCTATGAACTGCTGGCCTCGCGGCACCCTTTTTTCCCCAATCCCAATTCCCGGCCGGGACAATTTACTAAGATCCGGGATATAATTCTGAATACCACACCCCAGCCTCTGCGAAGCCTGATGGGCATAGACCTGGATGACTCGCTCATAGCCCAGCGCGCCCTGGATGCCCTGTCCATGACCCTTTCATTTTGCCTGGAAAACGACCCGTCCGAAAGACCGTCTAGAATAGATGACCTGCTCAACGATCTTAAACAGCTCCATCAATCTCTGTTGAAAAAGAGCCCGGTCACGCTGACCCTGATTAAACAAATGGTGAACAAAAGACCTCCGCTGCTGGATGACTTCACTGCCCAGGACATGAAAAAGATGCTTTCCTCCGCTCGGGTCAGGACTCTTCGAGATGGCGAAATAATCTTTCACGAGGGAGATCGGGAGGCCAGGTTTTACATTGTGTCCAACGGGCAGGTAGCCATTTTCCGGGTCCGGGACGGCCGCGAAATAATTTTGAATACCCTGGGGTTGGGGGACTGTTTTGGAGAAATGGCTTTTTTGGATGATTCACCCCGCATGGCCGCGGCCCGGGCCATAGGTAGTACGGCGTTGTTTGCGGTGGATCAGGAAGTGCTAAAAGATAAGAATGTTTCTTTCGCGGCCAAGTTGTATCGTAACCTGGCCATTATTTTAGCCGAGAAACTCCGCATGGCCGAGGACCGGCTCCTCCTGGAGGCGGGTATGTCAAGCGTGACTATGGGGGGCTCCAAACGCTTTTAGCTCGATAACCTTTGCTGGATGAATCAGATCAAAGGGATCCCCGCGATGTCGGCAATCTTTCCCGCTGATGTCTAAAAATCGATGAGAGCTGACCGGTCTCTTCATCTTTTCCTAATTATGCAAAACACGACTGTCGGCTGGACCTTGAATTCAGCCGGCGGGCTGCCATTTTCGGCCAGGGCTTTTTGGGCTAACCTGATGCCGACACCGAATCTCTGCACCAACCCGAAAACCTTCATGGCCTCGGCTAAATGACGGTTCCGGTAATCGGCTATTCCCGGTTCTCCGAAATTTTCGGCGGTGACTGCCCCAAACGGTCCGCCAGGGCTGATGATCTCAACTCGATCATTAAACCAGGACACCCGAACCGGGGCGGTTGTGCCTTCATAGGTCCGATGCATGCCCGCATTTCTGGGTAGTTGCTGTAGGGCTGTTAAAGGATAATCATAGACTCGTTTTTCAAT
>JADFYA010000341.1 GCA_015233285.1 Deltaproteobacteria bacterium
CATAATCGCGCCATTAAAACAGACTGCTAACCATAGTAACCAGATAATAGACAAAACGCATTATCTTTCAACAAACACCTTCGCCCTTTCACCGAATCTGAATTGGACGACTGGATCTCGGAAATGAAGGCTAGATGCGATTGGTTGTCCGAGATGAATATTCCTTTTCTTATCGCCATTGTCCCGGATAAACAGTCAGTTTATCCTGAGAATCTACCAGCCTGGGCGAACAAGAAGATTGGGCCGAGCCGACTGGATCAGTTATTGGATGCATTAGAAGAACACCCTGAGTTAGACGTGGTTGATTTGAGGCCGGCGGTAATGGCCGCGAAAAATTATGCAGAAGTTTATTATAGAACCGACTCGCATTGGAACGCCCATGGCGCGTTTGCCGGATATGCCGCCATGATGGAAAGAATAAAGAGATATTTCCCAGACATTAGAGAGCTTAAAAAGGACGATTTTGAATTCGTGATTAAACCCGGCCAAGGTCTGGATCTGGCCAAGATGCTCAATTTAACCTCTTTACTGAAAGAAAATGATGTCATCGTAACACCACGCTTCCCCCATGTGAACGTGCCTGAGGAATTTCCCATTAATGAGGTCCAGTTGTTCCGTTCGACTCCATTAAATCCTCAAAAAATATTGTTTTTTCGCGACTCGTATCTCATCGGTATGCTCCCCTTTTTCAAACGCACTTTTGAAGTCTGTTCCCTTTATAATTGGGGGAAATACGTCGGATTCACGTTTAAGCCAAGCCTGGTCCGGAGCTATGAACCGGACATGGTCATCTATGAGCTTGTAGAACGACGTCTGATCAGCCCCAACGCCCCGACCGACTGGGATGGAGATAACTTTCTCCCTTGCCTGACAAAGAATGACCTGGTTGCCTCATATAGTCCGCAAATTTTTGCCGAAGGACTGGGAGCGATTGAAGGTAATGACCGGAATAAATTCCGCTGGGCTTTTGGACCCGAGACCAAGATTATATTTAATTTACCTTCCGAGCAACGAGTGTTGGTTTCTCTTCGATTGGGCAATTCCATCCCGGATCAAAAACTTGTCATATCCGTCGCCGATCGGCACATAGAGATGCCGTTACCGACAAAAGACGATGTAGAGTTCTCCTTCGTCTTTATGGGTAAACCTGGGAGCAATCAGTTGCGCATGAGTTATGCGGACTGGAATCATCATAAGACTGTTCTCGCTCCAGATGATGACAGATTCCTGAGTGTCGCGTTTAAGAAAATTGAAATTGGCCCGGAATAGACCAGGCGGTTTTGGTTAGGCGTAAGATCACGGTGAGGCCGTCCATCTTCCGGGTTGTCTCAATCCAAGTTTAAATACCAGTTCTGAGTCTGTATTTTGGTATTCAGCGGAGAGATCCTCATGGGCAAAATAAAAACCAATAACGCCATGGGGTAACTTCTTTTAATTATTCTATAGAGGATGGCAATAGGTTTGTTGGTTACTATGTTTAGCAGTCTGGTTTAATGACGCGGTTATGGCTGCTGTCTATATTTTTGCATGAATAAATAACGGATGTGAACCGTTGCTTGCTTTACCTCAGAACATAAAGGGGATCATTTATGAAAATAATCGCCGTAATCCCAGCCCGTTATGGATCTAAGCGATTTGCCGGCAAGCCTTTGGCGGAACTGGCCGGTAAACCCATGGTTGTCCATGTGTATGAACGAGCGGCGTCTTCACCCATCCTGGATGCCGTGCTGGTGGCCACGGATGACGAAAGAATTGCCGAGGCCGTGATTCGGGCAAATGGTCGGGTGGTGATGACGGCGAAGGGTCATCGATCCGGTACGGATCGGGTGGCCGAGGCTGTGGCCGGTATGAATCTTCGCCAGATGGATATTGTGATCAATATTCAAGCCGATCAGCCGTTGTTCGACCCAAAGTGCATCGAGCAGGTTGTCAGCCCTTTATTTTTGGATGACAGCTTACCCATGGCCACCCTGGTCCACGGCATAACCGACGACCGGGAGATTGATAACCCCAACAACGTGAAAGCCGTTTTAGGGGAGGATGGTTCGGCCATTTATTTCTCCCGTTCCAGGATACCATTTTTCCGAAGTAACGATATCCCGAAGATATACTATAAACATCTGGGTATTTACGCATTTCGGCGGCATTTTTTGACCACATTTGCCCAATTGCCGGAAGGAAAGCTGGAGGCGGCAGAAAAATTGGAGCAGCTTCGGGTATTGGAGAATGGTTTTCGGATCAAGGCTGTCGAAACTGAATTCCACTCGCTGGGAGTGGACACGCCTGAACAACTGGCCTGGGTCGCTCAGACTTTGCGGGGCGGACTGTGGCCTACACCCCTTCGACCTAGCTTGGGGGTAATGAGAGAGGCAAAAAGGAGGTTATATGGACAGGAAGCCATCGATTATTAGATCGTTTGTCTTAGTTCTATCTTTTCTCGCCATTGTTTTAATCAGTCATAATGAAGGGTATGCCGCCCCGGTCTCCCTGGAGCAAGCCGGACAGGTCGCCATGAATTGGGCCAAACTTAAGGCTGCTCGAACTTCAGCCATCGGAATATCCGAGGTACCCGCGGTGGCCGCCGGACAGCAAGTCTACTATGCCGGGCGACCGGTGGCTTTCAATTTCGAGCTAAGCCCTCAAGGGCACGTTTTGGTTCCCATAGATGATCAATTAAGCCCGGTTATCCTGTATTCTACCACCAGCAAGTTTCCGGTGGGTGATCGCGGCCCGGCCGGGTGGATCCTATCCGAGCTGGACGCGATATACCGCCAACTTGGCCGGCAGGCTGTGGGAAACCGCTCCGCTTCCGCCGCTGCCGTTAATCCGGTCATAAGCCAGGCCTGGCAACAGTTAACCACCTCCGGGACGGCGGCCGACGTCTCGCTCGGCACGGCCAGATCTGTGACCAAGGGACCTCTACTCACCACCACCTGGGATCAGGGCAGCCCCTATAATAATTACTGCCCCTTGATCAACGGCCAAAGCACCTGGGCCGGGTGTGTCGCCTTGGCCTGGAGCCAGGTTTTGCGCTTCTGGAACTGGCCGTCCATGGGGACCGGTAGCCATAGATACACCACGCCGGAGGGGAAAACTTATTCGGCGAATTTTAGCCACCCCTATTACTGGGAAAGAATGCCGACCAGCCTTAACTCGGGGAGTACTCCGGACCAGATCGACGCGGTAGCCCGTCTTGTCTCTGATATGGGCGTCGCCAGTGAATCTGACTATGATACGTCCAGTACGGGCAGTGAGCTATACGCCAATGAGGTCTTAGGTAAATATTTTCGTTATAAGAACTCCATGCAGCTTATCGACCGGCAAGATGTCACCTATCAGACCTGGCTCACTTACATAGAGAATGAAATCGACGCCGGCCGGCCCGTAGTCTTTTCTATTTTCACTTCAACGGACGGGCACGAAACGGTGATCGACGGCTACCAGACCGGCAGTCTGGACATGGTCCATATTAACTACGGTTGGTCTGGTAGTTACAACGGGTATTACAATATCAACAGCCCATTTCAAGCAGGTGGGTACAATTGGCAAGTCAACAGCCAGCAAATCGTTATCGGTATCGCGCCGGATTATTCCGGAGGATTCCCTGGCTCGGACGGAGTCTGGCAAACATCGGAAGGGTCTAAACTATATTTTCAAACGTATAATACCGGGTCGGCCATCGCCGTCCTCAGCGCCGATGGAAAAGCCATCACCCCTTGTTACGGCGCCACGTTCGCATCAAGCACTTTTGACGGGACGGATCTCATCTCGGGCGCCATCGCTCGTTTTGTCATCAACTTCTCTTCACCTGCTGCGGCCAACCTGACTTATACCGACCTAAAAGCCGGGACATCAAGAAGCATGAGCTTAACCAAGGCCACTGCCGACACCGCTTCGCCGGCGGCTAAGACTGACGGCATATGGGCTGTGTCCGGGAGCACCGGGAGGTTTTACGTCCAAAGTTACTCCAGCGGCGGGATGATGATTCTGTCGAGCACCACTGGATCCACCTGTGAAGCCTTCTACGACGCCGCGCCCACTCAAACCCTTTTTAACGGGTTGGATGTGTACCAGCCCCACGTGGCGACATTAACCTTCAGAGTCCCATTTATATTTGACGACACATCAAACATTGACGAAAAGGCCATAATTTGTAATCCTGGAAGCTTGAAGGACTTTTTCCTCTTCTCCAACCGGCCGGTGGCCGATGC
>JADFYA010000342.1:0-492 GCA_015233285.1 Deltaproteobacteria bacterium
GCGGGCTGACTTAATCCATCAAACTTAATAAAGCCCAAAAAGGATAGGTGATGTATACAAAAAAAAATGTCCCGGGTCAACCATAAACTGACATTTGGCAGAGCACGTTAACGATTTGGGACAGTCGCCCGCAAAATCGATGGCTGAATTCGCATGATACGTTTCACTCTAGTTCTGGCCGGGCGCCCGGCAACTCCCCCCAGGCGATCATCCTCAGTCTCGGTAAAGGGTAGCCTAATCGTCGGTTAATGCGCATCGGCGGAAAGTCCGTGGCCCCGGAAAAAGCGGCCGGCCTATTCTTTGGGCTGACTACCGACCGCTGACGGCTTATGATTCTCCACCCAGGGCGGGATAGGTCGGGGGGCATGTTCAAAGGCCGACTCGAGAACCTGAAGTAGGTATCCGGCCATCCGGTCGCCCTGAATAGCCGTTGACCACTGTTTGATCCGGGTTGAGCCGGTGGGAGATGTCGGACCCAATGAAATACGCCGA
>JADFYA010000342.1:562-4211 GCA_015233285.1 Deltaproteobacteria bacterium
CGAAGCACCGCACTTGTCACTGCAGATCACCGGAACGCCCTGCATCAGGGCCTCATTAACCACCGCTCCCCATCCGTCCCATCGGCTGGGCAGGACCAGGAGGTCGGCCGCGGCAAGCGTTTGAGTGGATATGGAATTGGGATAATTCCCCCGAAAATTGACGCGATGAGATATCTGCAACTCCCCGGCCAGTGCCGCCCAGCTAGCCAGTTCGGTCCCATCCCCAATAACTTCTAATTGCCAGTCCAGGTGGGTTAACCCGGCCAGCGCCTTCAAAAGCAAATCACCGCCCTTACGGTGAATACACTGGCCGATGAAGATCAGATTTACGCCCGGATCATGTTTCCTTTGGGTTCGCCCCGCGGCCGGGATGCTCTCCGGTGGTTCAGCCACATAACAATATGGGAATATTACCCGATTTGAATAACCGCACATTTGAAACCATTTGACTCCAAGCCCGCCCATGGCCAGAATAAAACCCAGGCGCCAGCGCTGAATCCCGGCCGTGGTCTGCCCCAGAGCCAGCCGTGCCCAGCCCCGCCAGCCTCGCCAGTCTTTGGCCTCGGATAAGAGTCCCATGCGGCCCTTCCCGGCCAGACACGAATAAAAAGCCCTGGTCACCAGAGGCAAAGTCCGATCAGGGGAAAAGATATGGACACTATCTCCCGGCCGATAGGCCAGCAAATCCTTAATGGTCCTGCCATCAGGACAAACCAGCAAGTTGGCTCGACCCACTTCCGGAGTGTCCCACCCCATTTTTCGTCGCCATTCAGGGATAGGATTTTCGGCTACCCAGTTAACTGAGCAATCTTTCCGTTCGGCTAAGGCCCTGATCACCGGAGCCTGGATATGGCTGGGCATGTTTTGCCAAAAGGTGATTATCATTCTAACTCCTGGGGCGGAGGCGGGCCCGGAGGCAGGTTTGCCCCGTGCTGAGCCCGAAGAATTCTCTCATAAAAATTGACATAATCCTGGGCCACGGCTTGAAGCGAAAACCGAAGACCGATGTGCTCGCGGGCCGCCTGACCCTGCCGGCGTCGGGTGGTCTGGTCGGTTAGCAAACCGGTAATGGTGGCTACGAATCCCGGGACATCATCGTTCAGGTGCCTGGTCATGAGCCTCTGGGCCTGATCAAAAACGGCGATGCCGGGATGATCGGAGGCCACCACCGGCAATCCTGCGGCCATCGCCTCAATGACGACCCTGGGCGATCCGTCGTATTTTGTTGGGTATATAAGTAAATTAGCGGTATGGTAATAAGAGACGAAGGTCTCCCGATCCATCGTTGGCACGATCCGAATGAGCCGGCTCAGATCAGCCGCGGCTAGCACCCGGTGGAGTCTGGCCCGTTCCAGTTCACTATCCGGTCCGATAGCCGCTAAGATGACCGGAAGGCCCCTGGCGTGAAGTTGCCTGACCACTTTCGCAGCGATGAAAAAACCCTTGGGGGTGCCCAGTTCTCCCACAAAAAGCAAAACGAACTTGTCTTCCGGCAAGCCCAGGACAGACCGGTCAACAGAGGTTGGGGCGAAACGCCCGGTATCGACGCTGTTGGGGATAACGGAAAACTTCTTTCTAAAGCCGGCCAATCTCCCTGGGGCATACCACGGAATCAATCCTGGGGCCTGAGCGACCAGGTGGTCGGATGCGACGATCAGGCCGGTTTGGACCAGGGCGTTGATCAAAAACAACCTGGTCTGAGCCAACCGGAGCCGGGCGGCCAGGGTTAAATGCCCGTAAACCTCCTTGATGGCGTAAGCGCAAGGAGAATATAATGACGACACGGTGATCACCGGGTTTTTTCCGTGCCGGAGACAGAACATGGGCAGCAGGAAGCCAAAGGTGTCATGGAGGATGACCGGCCCGGAGACGGAGGAGATCAGATCCTGGACCAGGCGGTAGAGCTGATAGAGTCTTAAAAAAGGCCGGCTGGGCGCCAGAACGCGAATCTCCAGGTTGGGGTGGAGATCAACCATAGCCTCTTCTCCACCCGTTTTCCAGAAAATAATGGTCAGGCGCTTGGCCGCCGGGGCGACCTTGGCCAGGGTCAGGGCCACGTCTTCATAACGGTTGAAGATGGGTAAGAAAAAGATGATTTCAGTGTTTCGCAATGGCGTCTTGATTGGATGTTTTTCCATATTCAGCCTGGTGTCTTTATCGGGAAGTTTGATCTTCCGAGTCTAACCTGAGTTCGACGAGTATGCTAAGTGAATATCATCAAAGGCATTTATTCAATCCGCAGATTGCGCCGATTTGCGCAGATTCGGGCCAAATGAGTCTGTGGGGCTTTTCCATCTGCGTTACTCGGCGAAATCTGCGGATATATTTCTGATAGTTAATTAAGAAGCTCGTCGAACTCACGTGTGTATAATTCGGGCCCAGAAATTCTCTGGTGGGCCAACTATTCTCGGCTCATTGATCTCTACCTGGTGTTTTCAGTTGCCATCTCAGATTCGGACGAGCCTGGTTGAAGGCATTCCAGGAAAATCTCCTTTATCCGAATGATGTGGGTGGCCGAAGAAAAATCCGAGACGGCCGCCTGAATATTGCAACGGCTAATCTGGGTGTACCGGTCTGGATGATTCAGGAGTTGCACGACCCGGTCGGCTATGGCCGCGGGTGACTTAGGCGGGACAAAGAAACCGTTCTCTCCGTCCTTGATCAGGGCGGTGATGCCCCGGTAGTTGGTGGTGATGACCGGCAATCCCATGGCCATGGCCTCAATAATAGACAACGGTTGGCCTTCGTTGACATGATAAGTGGGCAAAATAAACAGGTGGCTATTTTCAAACAGGGCCGACTTATCCCGGCCCGAAACAAAACCGACATAACGGGCCTGATCCGATAACCCCCAGGCGACTATTTTTGACTGGAATTCGGCCTGCATTTCCGCCGGACCGGCGTAATGATCATGGGCCAGGAGAAAATTTCCGGCAAAATAAGCCTGCACCCAGGCATATCCCCTTTGCTTGAGAATGGCGGTAGCCTCCAACACGTCCAGGTAGCCTTTTTCCAACATCATCGGCGACAAAAAAAGGAGATTGAACGGACGCGAGATAACCCTGGCCTCCAGGCCGTAGCTCGACACTGCCGCCGGCAGGGAGTTAGGCACGACTCTTATCCCGGCCTTCCATCGGGGCACAAAGTCAAAATTCCCGGCCAAATCCCGGCTGAGAACTATGAAAAATCGGCACCGGGCCAGGGTGCGCTTGACCAGGGACCGGGACAGCGATGACAAGCGCAGGTACAGGCCCTTGAAATTACCGCCATGCAGATGGACGACTACCGCGGCCCCGGCCAATCGGGCCAGGTTGATCATCAAGGCGTCTTTGAGAAAGCCCAGTTTGGACTGGGAAATGGTGATATAGACCAGGGCCGGACGAACCCGGACCAGGGCCCTGAGGAAGCTGAATAATATCCCGGCGACTTCGGCCAGGCGGCCAAAGCTGAATCCTTCATCGCGACGGGTGGGGTCCTTTGAGGCCAGATTGACCAGGTGCAGATCGAACTCCCCTAGCCTCTCGAGACCGTCAAAAAGCATCTTAAAGGCCAGGCTCATGCCGTTATCCGGCGGCGGATAGGGGCCGGCCATGATGAGTTTGATTCGCTTCATCTGTTTTTCCCGGCCGACAGCGAGCCGTAAAGTTGT
>JADFYA010000343.1 GCA_015233285.1 Deltaproteobacteria bacterium
ATCAAAAAATGCCCTTGCACGCCCCTGTACACCGGTTGCGGCTATCATGTGGTCAATCTGGTTTGGAATTGCCCCATTCAATGCACCTACTGCATTTTACAGGAGTACTTCAAAACCAGCGGCATCAGACTGGCCGCCAACCTGGATGACTTAGTTGAAGAAATCGAAGCCTGGACCTCTTCATCACGCCCCCTGGTCCGGATCGGCACGGGTGAATTTGGCGACAGCCTGGCCTTAGAAGAATTAACCGGCCTGTCCCAATGGCTGGTCCCCAAATTCGCCGCCCGGTCCCGGGCCGTCCTGGAATTAAAGACTAAGTCAATTAATGTGGACCGTCTGGACAACCTGGATCATGGGGGCCGGGTGGTGGTCTCCTGGTCCTTGAATACTGATGAGTTGACCCGGTCTGAGGAGGCCCGAGCGCCGGGCATTATCCAGAGATTGACCGCGGCCCGTCGCTGCCGGGACTGGGGGTACCGCATCGGGTTCCATTTCGACCCCATGATCCATACCCCCGGTTGGGAAGAAGGCTACCGCAAGACCATAGACCGCATCTTCGACTATGTAGCCCCCCGGGACATCGCCTGGATCAGTCTGGGCACACTTCGATTTATGCCCGCCTTGAAGCCCGTCATAGAGGCCCGTTGGCCGGCCTCCAAGATTACCACCGGTGAATTCATCATTGGGTTGGACGGAAAAATGCGGTACTTCAAACCTATCCGGATAGACATGTATGCCGCGGCTTCGTCCCCGATAACCACGGCGTCGTGGATGTAAGGACTAAATTTTAATTGATTTTCGATGTACTGGGGGGCGATGTTCTTTCCGCCGGAAGTGATGATCAGGTCTTTTTTCCGGTCGGTGATCTTTAAGAACCCGCGCTCGTCCAGTTCGCCCACATCACCGGAATGTAGCCAGCCATCGGCCAGAGTCTCCGCTGTCGCCGGCGCGTCTTTGTAATAGCCCAAAAACACGTTACCCCCCCGGACCAGAATCTCTCCATCTTCGGCGATCTTAACCTCAACCCCGGGAATTGGTGGTCCTACGTTTTCCGCCTCGATGACGCCGTGCTGGTGCATGGCCGTGGGGCCGCTGCCTTCAGTCTGGCCATAAACTTGACGGAGCGGAATTCCAATGGAATGGTAGAATTTGAGCACATCAGGAGAGATCGGGGCCGCCCCGGACACGGCCAATCGGATCCGGTCAAAGCCCAGCCTTTTTTTGAGCTTGCGGAAAACCAGAAAGTGAACCAGGAAAAGAACGAATCGGCGCAGGTAACCGGTGACGGTCCCGGCCAAACGTTCCGGGGTGAAACGGGCTCCAGTCTTTAATGATAAGCCGAGAACCAGCTTTTTAAACCAGCCGGCGTCCTTCATTTTGATGAAGATAGTGGAGTAGTATTTTTCCCAGATACGGGGCACGGCAAAGAAAACCGTGGGCGAGATTTCGACCATGTTCTGGGCGATGGTATCAACATTCTCGATAAAATTTAAGGTATAGCCGGCCCGGAGCGGGATAAAGACCGAGAACATTCGTTCGGCGATATGGGACAAGGGGAGAAAGGATAAAAGTTCATCCCGATCGTTCAGTTCCACCGAATTGGTCAAGGCATTGACAGTCCACATGATATTAGAGTGAGAGAGCATGGCTCCCTTGGGCGGACCGGTGGTGCCGGAGGTGTAGATGAGCAAGGCCGGGCTGGCCGGGTCAATTTCTTCCAACCTTTTCTCAACTAATTGGGGGTCTTTTTCGCTCAGGATGGCGCCCAGGCGAAGCAATTGCTCAAAGCTCATAACCTGGCGGTCTTTGAATTTCTTTAGCCCATCCATGTCGATAACGATGATTTTCTTTAGGTCGGGAAGACGGCCCCGAACCTCCAGGACCTTATCAAGTTGCTCCTCATTTTCGACAATAAAGAACCGGGACCCGGAATGATCCAGGATGTAACGGCACTCTTCGGCGCTGCAAGTGGCATAGATACCCACCGTGATCCCGCCGGCCGCCATGGTCCCCAGGTCGGCATAGAGCCATTCGGGGCGGTTCTCGCCGATAACTGAGACATGCTCCCCAGGGTTCAGGCCCAGTCGGATTAGTCCCAAGGCCGTCAGTCGAACGTTCCGGCCGTAATCCACCCAGGAAATATCCTGCCAGATGCCGAATTCCTTTTTCCGCAATGCGGTTCGCAGCCCTAATTCCCGGACCCGTTGAAAAAACACAGCCGGAATTGTATTATCTCTGACCATAGTGCCGTATTTATATGCGCCTTTCGGCCGGCTTGTCAACCCAAAATCCCGGCCCATCGCCGGGTTATCCCCGGCCGGCGCGAGGTTAATCTCTATTGTTGTGTTCTTTATTCATTCTTATGTGGTTGCGCCGAAGATACTATGTCTATAATGATATAACATCGGATAATACATACCTTGTTTTTAATATTGACAAGAACCTTCCAGTTGGTTATTTTGCACGGAATTGTTGAAAACCAGGTCTTCAGTTTTACACCTTTGGCGAAGCACATGTTTCGAGATGCGGACCTTTTGAGGTATGGTCTTAGCGCACGTTTTCCCAAGAGACCACACGGAAAAGACCTTTCGGGTATAGAACTGACGGCAATCCTCTCTTCTATCAACGACCATCAACTTAGAATAAATATAAGCCACCGAACTTTCGTGGGTTTTTATAGATAGAAAAATCCTATGACGGTTTTGGTTCCTTAGTTTGGTTTTACCCAACTTTCGACGCAATCGGGAAAGGAATCAAAGATGACGAGTCAGACTTTTTCAACTTGGGGACGCTGGGTGCCCGGACGCGGGCAGGTTCCTCCGGATAAGTTGCCCTCCGAGTTCTCTCAGGGCCAACCTCTCAAGGCTTTTATGGGGTGGGACGGCCTTTTTGTCCACGACACGACGGTGAACCTGGTGGACATGGCCAGGGCCTACATGGAACAGGCCCGCAAGGAATCCTGCGGCCAGTGTTTTCCCTGCCGTCTTGGTACGGAAGACATGAGCGCCATCCTGGAAAACATATGCGCGGGCAAGGGCGCCCCGGCCGACCTGGATCGCCTGGAAAGTCTTGCCCGACTGGTAACGGATACGGCCCGTTGCGACATCGGCCAGACCGCTCCACGGCCTCTTCTAGATCTCCTTGAACACCGCCGGGAAGATTTTCTGAACGTCCTTAAGAGCAAGACTCCCATTCCGGCAGGGCATTACGTTACGAAAATAACCGCTCCATGCACCAATGCCTGCCCTTCTCATTTGAACATTCCCGATTACGTAGAGAAAATCCGCATCGGCCGATGGGATCAGGCCCTTTCGACCATCCGCAATGATTGCTGCTTGCCGGGAGTGATTGGCCGGGTATGCGTCAGGCCGTGTGAGTTCAACTGCCGTCGTCAGCGTCTGGACTCAGGGATCGCCATCCGCGCCCTTAAACGTTACGCGGCCGACATGGAACTGGAAACCGGTCAGGAACCGTCTCTGCAGCCGGGCCCGGTTAAGGACAAAAAGGTGGCTATCATCGGCGCCGGCCCTGCCGGAGTTTCCTGTGCCTATTATCTTGGACTCAAAGGGTACAAATCAACCATTTTTGAAGTCATGAACGAACCCGGCGGCATGGCCGCGGTGGGAATCCCGGATTACCGACTCCCGCGGGAGATACTAAGGGGCGAAGCAAATCAGGTTAAGAAGCTCGGATGCGAGATCCGCTATGGCGTCAATGTGGGCGTGGACGTCACCTTAGATGATCTCAAGGTGCAGGGATACAATGCGATCTTTGTCGGTGTCGGTGCTCCCGAGGCGTCAAAAATGCGGTGCGAAGGCGAAGATGCCGGGTACCAGTGCTTTATGACCGGCGTTGAGTTTTTACGCCGTGTCGCCGATGGAGAACAGCCGATCGAAGGGAAGAAGCTCCTGGTCATCGGCGGCGGAAACGTGGCCATGGACTGTGTGCGCTCGGGCCTCAGGCTGGGCTTTACCGACGTTAACCTGATTTACCGCCGGACCCGAGCGGAAATGCCCGCCGATCCCGTGGAGATTACCGAGGCACTGGAAGAAGGCGTCGAGTTTCACTACCTGGTGGCTCCATTAAAAATAATCGCTGAAAACGGCAAGGTAACCGGGCTGGAGTGTCAGAGGATGGAGTTGGGCGAGCCGGATGCATCGGGCCGGCGGCGTCCCGTGGTCGTGGATGGGTCCAATTTCATCATC
>JADFYA010000344.1 GCA_015233285.1 Deltaproteobacteria bacterium
CGTCGGTGTATGGACCGATAAAATCATCCCGGGCCGCCACCACGCAACAAGGATGATTTTTCCAAAGCTCACTGGACAAGAACTGTAATTCGGCGATCCCGGAGGCAATAGCTTTCGTGCCTATCGGTTCGGCCACCATGAATCCGCCGGCCCCAGCGTTCCCGTTAAGAAATTCAGGCATCTTGATCGGGGGGACAACCTCGAAACCAACCTCCACCCCGGCCTCTCCGATTGCTCCAGGTTTGAGACCGATTTTGCTGAAAAACATGTGGGCCAGCATATGATGAATAGACATTTTATGCGGGATAAAAAATTGTTTGCCCCTGAAAAAATTTTGAAACGGCTCCCGGTATTCCCCCAATCTATTCCTGACAAAGATGCTACCATTCCGATGGGTTAACAATACCAGCTTAATGGGCGTTCCAACACTGTAAAGATCCATGGCCATCGGGGCCAGAATGCAGGCCATGTCCACCGTACCCCGCTCCAAGGCCTGCTTCACCGGATTCCATCCCGGCATACACTGGATCTCCAGATCAAAGGTTTTGGGAGACAGCTCGCCTTTATCAATCAGATGCTTGACCACACCCAAGATCAGGTGGTCGGTAATCTGGATGTGGGCCATTTTTAGCCTGACTTTGCCCGAAGCACTCGTTCTAGGTCCCTTTTCTTCTTCGGAGACTTCTTCCACTTTCCGCAGCCCCAGGGCCTCTTCTATTTTAGTTTTCAATTCATCCGGGTTGAAAGGCTTACCGATAAAGCTGCTGACTCCGGCGTCAACAGCCTTTTGTTCTTGTTTCTTATCGCCTTCTCCGGTCGCCATCAGAAACGGTATTTGTTTGAGCCGGTCATTAGCCCGGACCCACCGGAGCAGCTCATAACCATCTTTGTTCGGCATGTTCCAGTCGCTGATGATCAAATCTATCCCCGGCTCCGCCTGCAGCCGGGCAATGGCGTCGTTGCCGTCAACGGCCTCTATAATGTTTTCATACCCCAGCGACTTGAGGGTATTGATCTCGATCTTGCGCATAATGGCAGTATCTTCTACCAGCAATATCTTTATCTTTTTGAGGTCGGCAGACATCACGTGTTCTCCCAATCAGGCACTCATGGTCAATCTATTGGTTGAGTTAGGGAAAGATGGCTTCAAGTTTCCGCTTCAAGGTCTCCCGCGAAAAGGGCTTGGCTATATAATTAGTTACTCCGGCCTGAACCGCCTTAAGGACGTTCTTCTTAAGGGTTTCCACCGTCACCATTAAAAACGGAATATGTTTGAGCTCTTCATCCTGGCGAATAATCTCAACCAGATCAAGGCCGTTAAGCCGCGGCATGTTCCAATCGCAAATGATTAGATCAAACTTTTCTTTCCTGAGCATGGGCAATGCCGTGGCCCCATCATCCGCCTCAAGGACGTTGGAGTATCCAAGAGAGCGGAGATGATTTTTCATGATTCTACGCATAGTGACAAAATCGTCGACCACGAGAATACGCGCCGTTGGATCTAACATCCTTTATCCTTAAAGCATATCTACCAGTCGCAGCCCAATATCATTGACTTAAGGTGCAGGGGCATCGGATCTGATTTTAATAAATGGCCCATTCCGAATAAGCCCCAACGGGGCGCTCTAGGTTAGCCCAGCGGCAACGCCCTGGGTTGGGGGCGACACCGAACAAAATAACCTATCATGCCCAGATAACATCCTTCTTCCTCACGGGATTCAAGACGCGGCCGAAGGATTAGGCGCCCCGGCCAGATTGATATCCATAATCCGTCTCTGTGGTTCTCGATTTTCTTTAGCCACCGGCAAGGGCAAAGGAACTTTTTCCACCACAAACAGGCCATAACCTTCCAATCCGATGATTTTAACCGGGCTATTGGTTAGCAAACGCATTTTGCCGACACCCACATCGGATAGAATTTGGGCGCCAATGCCGTAATCCCGCAAATCTGGTTGCAACAACTCCGGCGGCTCGACTTCCGCCTGCCCGGCCGCTTCATCCATTCTAGTATAGCCATCAAATTTTTCTATTAATTTTGCTTCACGCCCCTCGCGGTGGATATATAGAATAACGCCTTTACCAGCCTCCTCCACCATTCGCATGGATGCCTCCAAAAGATCCCCGCAAGCGCATCTGACCGACCCGAACACATCACCCAGCAGACACTCGCTGTGAACCCTGACCAGCGTAGGTTCATCCGGCGTGATGGTCCCCTTGATCAGGGCCAGGTGCTGCTGTTTGTCCACGTCGTTAACATAACCGATAGCCCGGAATTCTCCCTGCCGGGTGGGCAGCCGCGTCTCCACGGCCCGATGGACTAAAGATTCTTTTCGGAGCCGGTAGGACACCAACTGGGTGATCGTAATCAATTTTAGTCCATGTTCCTCAGCGAACTTATCTAAATAGGGACGTTGGGCCATATCACCCTCATCATCCAAGAGGGTGCACAATACTCCGGCCGGTTTGAGGCCGGCCAGTCTGGCCAAATCCACCGAACCCTCGGTCTGGCCTATCCGCACCAGCACGCCGCCTCTCCTGGCCCGGAGAGGAAAAACATGGCCGGGGCAAACCAGGTCTTCGGGGCCGGCCTCGTCAGCAATGGCCGCCTGAATGGTGATCGCCCGATCGGCCGCGGAAATACCGGTGGTGACACCTTCGGCCGCTTCAATGGACACGGTAAACGCCATCCCCACGGCCGGCCGCTCCTCGCCGGTCATCATCCGGAGCTTAAGTTGTTCGATGCGCTCCGGTGTGAGAGCCAGGCACACCAGACCCCGGGCGTAGGTGGCCATAAAATTAACCGCCTCCGGTGTCACCTTTTCGGCGGCCATGACCAGATCGCCTTCACTGTCCGGGTCTTCATTGTCGGTCAAGATAATCATCCGCCCCTGACGAATGTCTTCCAATGCAGCTTCTACCGTTGATCTCATTGTCAATTCACCCTTTAATCCGGCAGCCGTTACTCCGGGCTCGGTATATACGCCGTTGTTTTGGACTACGAACGGCCATAGGTTGCGTTATATGAAATGTGTCTTATGCTCATTGATTATGGACCGGTAAAGATCTAGTGGAACGGCGATAAACCAAAGAAACCCGTTCACTAGAGATCTTAATATCACAAGGATCATTAAGACGGGAACACTGGGACCAAATTTCTCCGGGTATTGGCGTGAATACTTTATGGAAAAGACAATTAAATAAATTATCGAAAAAACAAACGATTCAGCCAAATAGTACGCCATACTTTTCTCCTCAAGTATTGGTGGTATATACCCGGTTCAGCCTTTGCCAAAGGCACACACCGGGAAAACGCAAGTCGGGCAGTTTCGGCACAACCCCCCATGGCCCAGCCTGATCATATCTTCTTTTGTAATCCGGTCCTCGGCCAATACTCGAGGGAAAAAAATATCGAACACGGTATTGGGATGATAAAACACGCAGGCCGGTAAACCCATGACTATGGTCCGGCCCAATTGCCCCAACAAAAACATCGCTCCCGGCAGAATCGGAGTGCCATAAAAAAGAATCTCCACACCCGCGGCAAGAATGCCCTGTCTGGTTTCATCATCGGGGTCCACCGACATCCCGCCGGTGACGACAATCACGTCGGCCCCGGAGTCCTTCAACTGCTTTATCGCGGCGGAAATTTTCTGCGTATCGTCAGGGGCCATGAGCTTCATGAAGACCGATTGTCCATAGGATTCAATCTTCCGGCCAACTGAATCATCGAAACCGTCGCGCGTTCGGCCTTCAAAAATCTCCGTCCCGGTGACCAGGGCCCCGACCCGTTTGTAGCCAAAAGGCAGAATCCGAATCAGGCCCTCCGGTAACCGGGCGCAGAGACGTTCCACTGTTTCGACCACCTGAGCCTGGATAGTCAGCGGGATAATCCGGGCTGCGGCCACGGCCTGGTCCTGCTTCACCGGGGAGTTTGTGTGCAAGGTGGACATGGTGATGTGATTAATAGAATTGACATCAAAAAGGGCGGCCACTTCGACTTTAAGTAAACCGTCAACCGTGGCGGAAAGAGTCACCTTCCCTTCTTTAGGCTCAGAAAGTCTGATATTTTGTCCGGCAAACGCCTGGGCCAGGCGGAATCATTTGTTTTTTCGGTAATCTATTTAATTGTCTTTTCCATAAAGTATTCACGCCAATATCCAGAGAGGTTTGGTCCCAGTGTTCCCGC
>JADFYA010000345.1 GCA_015233285.1 Deltaproteobacteria bacterium
GCGTAATCATCAATAAAAGTTCCGTCTTGTCGAGCTCTTGGTTTCGGTAACCAAACATGAACCCAAGCACCGGGATTTTGGAGAGGAAAGGAACGCCGGTCCGGTTGAGTGTCCCCTGTTGCGTGATCAGCCCGCCTATGACCACCGCCTGTCCGTCTTGGACCGTCAAGGTGGTGGTGGCCACTCTCTTGGAAAAAACAGGGGAGTCGATGCCTTGAATTTGAGTTGTTGTATCCAGGGCACTGACTTCCTGATTGATATCCAGTTTGACCAACCCCCGGTCGTTGATGTGCGGCGTCACGGTCAAAATTATGCCGGTATCCCGGTACTGAACCGTCTGGTCTCGCGTAGTCTGGGCGGCCACAGTGCCGGTAGTGACCGACTGAGACGACAGGAAAGGAACTTCCTTGCTGACGTCGATTTTAGCCTCCTGATTATCCGAAGCGATAACGTGCGGAGAAGATAAGATATTGACTTTGTTTTCATTGGCCGCGGCCCGCAAGGCGGAAGTAAATTCGTTGACCCGGTTGATTGTATAGACCAGGCCGGTGGCGGTGGCCCCAACGGCATCGGCTCCTCCGGTAATGCCTATCTGGGAGCCGGGACCCTGCGCCCCAAACTTAGACCATTGAAAGCCCAATTGCATCTGATCGGTGAGAGAAATCTCGGCAATGAGCATTTCGATCAAAACCTGGCGGGGATAGATATCCAGTTCCCGAATCGTTTCCAAGATCGACCGGTAATCCTTGGGGATGGCCCGGACCAGGATGGTATTGGTAACGTCATCGGACACGACGTTGACCTCATCGGTTAAGAAAAGGTTCCCGGATTCCGGCGCGCCTTTGGTCTTGGCGTCTTTGGCCAAAGAGGTCTTTCCCGGCTGCCTCGTTGAGGCGGGAGATGTCCGGGTATCGGTCCTCGCGGCCGGAGCGGCGGGCGTTTCCGGCTTCTTCGCCACGGCCTTTTTATCTTCTTTGCCTTTAGTTGAGGAGTAGACTTCCCGTAGGACGCTGATGATGTCCGCAGCCTTGGAATTTTGGACCCGGTAGACAAACACCTTCTGCTCGGACCGTTTGGCCACCTCGTCCAGTGACTCCAGAAGTTTCTCCACCTTGCCGAAAATCTCCGGCATACTGCTGATGACCAAAATGGAATTCAGCCGGCTTATGGGGATAAAATTTAGTATTACGGTTTTAGACTTATCCATTTCCGGGAAGGAGTCCTTGAGTTGCTTAGCCAGATCTTCCACGTCGGAGTTTTCTAAATGATAAAGGTTGAACTGGACCCGGTTAAAGACAGCCACATCCAAAGACTCCACCATGGCCAGAACCCGCTTAACGTTGGGCCCAAAATCGGACACCAACAGGGTATTGGACAGCCCCACATCATAGACCTGACCGGCATCGGACAAAAACGGCTTGATCAGCTTAACCGCCTCCGCCGCGGGAAGATATTGCAGCGGCATAATTTGAATAACCAGTTCGTGCCTGGGGACAGGCCGGCCATCCCGGTCTAGAACGTTACGGTAGTCGATCTTCTTCTGCGCCTCCTTAACCGGCACTATTTCATAGACTCCGTTGTCGGGAATAGCGGCGACACCGTTTATTTCCAGTATCCGGTTGAATATTTCAAAAATATCCTTCCGGTTAAGATTGTGATAGGTGTGAATGGTCACGGTGCCTTTGACCCTGGGATCAACGATGACATTAATCTTTAGGACGCTGCCGATCGTATTGATGACCTCAACTAAATCGGCATTGTCAAAATTGAACACGACGTCATCAGCCGTCCTTTTACCGGCCGGAACCTTATCCGCATCCACTCCCGGGGCTTCCCGTTTGATGGTTTGGGGCCGGCCGCCTTTCATCAGAGGTTCTCCGGGAATAATCACCTCGGTGCCTTTTTTTCGGCCCATCGTGTAGTCCTTGACCTGTCCGTCCGGCGAGGGATACTTGGAAGCCCGGTCGGAAGCCCGGCTACTATCTTTTCCTGAAGAAGTAGTCTGTTCCGGCCTGGCCGGGAGCCGGTCCGGGGATTTGGTCTCGACCCCAGGGGAGGCACAACCCATCAGGAAGAAGAACAAAACGGCCCACGTGGCGCGGTATTTCAGCCGGTAAAGCGGGCCGCGTATTTTTAACACGTCCTGGCTGCTATCGTCTCTTATGTTCAATTATAGCTCCTTGAGGCTGTGGTTGCGAAGCACTTTGACCCATTGGGAGATTGGGTACTACGGCGCCCGGCGGCTGCATCGGCATACCGGGAGGTAAAGATTGAGGCACTCCCGGAGACGACGGTTGCGGCGCCATTGTGGGTGGTGGTTGGTATCCCCCGGGAGGCTGGCTCGAAACCGGTATCTCAGTTCTGACGTCTGCTCTTTTCTTGGGATTAAGCGGGTCCATCAAGGGGACCACATATTCTTGACCTTCGAAATTGAGGACGAGACGATCGACCTTAATCTCCTTGACGTTGAAATCATTAATGGTATCCCCCGGCCGAACGCGGGCCCGGATCGGCTGGCTCTTTTGGGGCGCTCGAGGCATTGGATTATGGACAGCCCCCGGGAATTTTCCCATTGTGGCCGCCGAAACGGCCGGCGTGGGTTCCGGCGGAGGAGTGTATTCAACCAGCGCCTCCCGGTATCTCCCGATGACGGTAACTCCATACAAGACTATCCCGGGGTCGGATATCTTCCGGCCGATTGAACCCGGTCCCTGCGGCGAAACGGGGGTAGCTGTCGCACTTTCTCTCTCAGCTTTCCGTTCAGCCCGAAACAGAGTTTTGGCCACCACATTGTCGTATTGGTCTTTTCCTTTGAGCCCCAGGGTGGAATCCTGTCCGGCGGCATCGGCTCCCGGCGATGTCTTTTCACCAGGCCTGGCCATGGTTGGGGCCGTAATCAGCCGTTGAGTCAACAAACGATAGGCACTCACGCCCAACCAAACGACGACCGCCAGTAAAATAAGATTAAAGAGAAATAAACGTAGTTTCATGCCTTAGCTTTTGACGAACCCCGCTACAGTAAGGTTGACCTCAACGTTGTTAACGCTGCCGTAACTCAGAGACTGGAGACGGACTTCCGGGATGGTAAGCATTTTGGGGTTCGTGGATATTTCGTATAAAATATCCTTTAGTGACCAAATTGTCGTGGTAAAATTTAGATTTACTTTAATTTCCTGGTAGCTCCCCTGATTACTCTCTTTGGTCTGGGGGATAACCCGGGTTTGCTTGACAATGGTTTGATATTTATCACAAATATCTTGGATAATCTTTTGAATCTCGGAGGCGACAATAGGCGCCCGGTCAGATTTGAACATGCGTGATTCGTAATGATGAAGCTCTTGACGGAGGCCGGCCAGTTCCCGGTCGAGGGCCGCTTCTTTTGCGATGGTATCCTGGTATCGTTGAATCGTAATCTCAGTGACCGCGATCTGGTCCTTGACCTGGCGGTAATCGCTAAGCAACGGCTTGACACCCTGGGTAAAAAACAGATAAACAACCAGAGCCGACAAGGCCAGGCCCAAGGCTTTCTTGTCCCGGGCCGCCAACTTAGGCAGACGAAACATCGCCAGATACTTCCTGAGGGGCTCTAGAGCTTTCACTTCCGCTCCATAGTCATTCTAAACATCTCCGTCCCTTGAGGTGTTTTGTTGACTGGAGAAGCAAAATTAGCGTTCTGGAACAAGGCGGATTTCTCCAAAATGGGCAACAAGGCCGAGGCCGCGGCTGATTGGCCCTCAACACTGATCGTGTCGCCCTTAAGCTCAACTAACCGCAGCCAGGTGTTATCGGGAATAAGGGCCGTCAACTCCGACAGAACAATGAGCGCGTGGGTATCCGGAAATTTTTTTAGGGCCTTGGCGCTCTCTTTTAATTTCCTAATTTCAGATGTTTTTTTTTCAATTTGTTCCACATGCGGTTTAAGTTTATCTTTTTTGGCCGTAAGTTCCTTGAGCTTGCCGCGGTCGATGATCACCGGACTGATCAAGTACGCACCCAGGGCCAAAAGAAGAATGGCCAGGTTGGCATAAGTAAATTTAAGCAGCCATTTCTTTTCCTTGGGGCGGTCGGCCGGTGGAACGAAATTGAATCCGGCCGCCACCTTTTGCTTGCCTTCTAACGCCGCGCCCACCGCCAACCATAGTAAGCCTCTTTCTTTGGGAGGGATGCTCTCCAGGGTACAGGT
>JADFYA010000346.1 GCA_015233285.1 Deltaproteobacteria bacterium
TAAGAGTGCGGCCTGACTATCTTCGGATGTGATAAGATTCCTCACATTCGTTCGGAATGACAAATTTACTTCGTCATTCAATATAGTTCACTTCACTGTCATTTCGAGCGAAGCGAGAAATCTTAACGTTGCACCCTTAATTCAACCGCATTGGTTAGAACACCTGGTCTGACTATGTTTGGTCTTTGGTCTGAAGTTTTTCATTCCCTCCAGAGGCTGGGACCAGTTCCTCGATTGCTTTAAATAGTTCTAATGCAGAAAAAGGCTTGGAAATATATCCATCCATCCCGGCGTCCAGGCAGCGCTCCCGGTCACCCTTCATGGCATGAGCCGTCATGGCGATAATGGGCAACCGGGTGCCGATGGATTTTTCCTTTTCCCTAATTTTTTGGGTGGCCTCAAATCCGTCCATCTCCGGCATTTGAATATCCATCAAAACCATATCAAACTTTTCTTTGTCGAGAGCGGCAAGTGCTTCCAGGCCGGTTGCAGAAACGACGGTGGTGTGGCCACGGCTACACAAAAGGGCCACAGCCAGTCTTTGATTGACCGGGTTATCCTCCACCAGCAGGATGTGTAGCTTTGTTTTCGCATCCGGCGGTATCGGCCGCACCTCCAATACATGATGTTTCAGGCTGGGCTCCATCCCGTTCAAAACGGTTAGCATGACCTTAAGCAATTCCGATTGCCTGACCGGCTTGGTCAAGTATGCCGCCAGTCCCAGTTTCCGGCACCGGTCGGCATCCTCGAGTTGTCCCGACGAGATAAGCATAATCATTCCGGGATAGTCTGTTTCAGCTTGGTCCTTAATCATCTCGGCTAATTGGAACCCATCCATCCCCGGCATGTGGCCGTCCAGGATAATCAAGCGGTACTCCAGGCCGTCTCCGGCAGCCGAAGCCAAAGCCGACAAAGCCTCCAGGCTATTCTCCGCCATCGTGGGAACGACGCCCCAGCTTACCAACATTTCTTTTATTATGCGCCTGGTTGTGGACTTGTCGTCAACCACCAGGACCCGTAAATCCCGCAGCTCCGCCGGCGCCGGCAGGATGATCCGGCCAACTTCATCTTTTTGCAGGCCAAAGCTGACGGTAAAGCAAAAGGTGCTCCCTCGGCCTTCCTGAGATTCCACCCAGATGCAGCCGCCCATCATCCTCACCAATTTAACCGAGATGGTCAAACCCAAGCCGGTGCCGCCATACTTGCGCGTGGTCGAGCCATCCGCTTGAGTAAATGGTGAAAAAATATGTTCAATTTTGTCTTGGGGGATGCCGATGCCGGTATCCCGGACGGAGAACAGCACATCAGCCCGGTCCTCGGCCAAGAACAGGACTTTCACTTCCAGAACCACTTCTCCTTCCTCTGTAAACTTAACGGCATTACCGATCAAATTGAGAACTATCTGTTGCAACCGGCCCGGATCGCCGATCAGCCCATCCGGCACGCCGGATTCGACGTGGTAGGCCAGTTCGATCCCCTTCTCATGGGCGCGGGCGGCCAAAACGCCGACCATATCTCCCAGGGCATCCCGCAATTGAAAAGGTACGGATTCAATATCCAATTTTCCAGCCTCAATCTTGGAAAAATCTAAAATGTCATTGACCAATGCCAATAAGGCATCAGCCGAGAGATTAACCACATTCAGGTATCCACGTTGTTCTGGAGTAAGCGTCGTTTCCAGTGTCAATTCGGTCATCCCGATGATCCCGTTTAGGGGAGTCCGGATTTCGTGACTCATGTTGGCCAGGAATTCGCTCTTGGCCTGGTTGGCCTGTTCTGCAGCCAGCTTGGCTTGATATAGCTCTGCTTCTGCTTTTTTGCGCTCGGTAATATCTTCCTTAACAGCCAAAAAGTGGGTGATTTCTCCCTCTTTGTTTTTTATGGCCGAGATGGAGGCGAATTCCCAGTAGAGTTCCCCGGTCTTTTTTTTGTTAAGCAATTCCCCGCGCCAGACCTCCCCGGCGATGATGGTCTGCCACAAGGCCTGATAAAATTCTGGAGGATGATGGTCTGATTTTTGGATGCGCGGATTCCGGCCGATCGTCTCTTCAAGAGAATATCCGGAAGATTCGGTGAACTTAGGGTTAATATATTCAATCCGGCCTTCTTTATCGGTGATGACCACGGCAGCCGGGCTTTGACTCACGGCCATAGATAGTTTTAACAGTTCTTCCTCTGATCGCTTGCGTTGCGTAATATCTCGCCGGGATGAAAGTACCCCGGTCGCCTGTCCAGCGGGACCGAACACGGGGGTAGTGATCACCTGGAACCACATCCTCTCTTCCTGAGAAGGTATTTCTTCGTCTCTAACCGCAGCCCGGCCGGAACTGATCACTTCCCGCTCCTCCTGGGCGTGCCGTTCTGCCAACTCCGGCGGCCAAAAATCAAAATCCGACTTTCCGACAAGCTCGGTGTCCTCCCGGCCCATAAATCGGCTAAAGGCTGGATTTACAGATAGATAATTCAGATCAGCGTTCTTTAAAGAAATTAGATCGGGGGCGCTGACCAGCATCGTCTGGAACAAGTTCCGCTGCTCCCAGGCCTGGGTTCGCTCAAAATCCAGTTCATTAACCTTTCGAATCAGGCTTCCGGCCGCGATGACCAGACCAATCAGACCCAGGACCCAGATGATGGCATAGGCGGTGATCAAGTTAGCTTCATGTCGCCTTTGGTTATCCAAAAACCGGGCCGCCGAGATGGTGATACTGGTGCCGCCCCGGACATCTCCCACTTTACAGCCCTGCTTGGCATGGCAGTATAAACAGGCATCCTCGACCAACATCGGAGCCATGTATCTAAACACGGCCCGGCCATCAGGTAAAGAAACCAATTCCAATTGGGGCCGGGGATCCTGGGCAAGAGCTTTCAGCGCCGTTGTCTCCCAGGTATCTGCCTTATTGCCGGGACGAATCGGCTTGAGACTAGTGATGTGAAACCGGACAGTCCGGTTAGGTGACACTATCTCAGAAATTTCACGGGTCATATAGGCCGGATTCATCTTGGTCAAGACCCGGCCGTCAGTGGTCACGATATCTCGGTCAGGCACATTTAAATAAGGATTGGGCGGGGTGGCGGCAGTGACCGGGACGTAAACGCCATTGTGCCCGGCATTCCATAACCTGGCCGCGGCGATCAGCTCAAAAAAGGCTTGGGCTTCTTGTTCTCCTAATTGAACTGTCTGGGTGGCCACCTGTTTGACATTCCAGCCTAACAGAAAGCCGACCACCAATGTCCAGCCCAGCCCAAAAAGCAACGGAATGATAAAACCGAATCTCTTATTTTTCTTGGTCATATCTGAAAACCCCAAATTCATGTTCAAGTACGATTTGGTTTCTATACCGATGGGCTGTATATCCGATACAAACCCGGCCGGCCTCAATCCCTCGAACCGCCGGCAGGATAGACGAAAGTAAAAAGGAGACTGGCGGACTGTTCCGAGGCTATAAAGATTCTTTCGGTTGGAGACCGCTTTAGGTCGATAACTATTAGCGTAATATATTAGCATCATCCCTTAATTCATGGCAAGACATATCTTATTTAACCGCCTTGTTGCCCTCTTGTTTTCGGGTTTTAAAAGCCTCGACCTGGTGTTGGGCCAGGCTCAAAATATAGGCCATATCAAAGCCCGTCAGGCTTGCTCCTCCCAGGCTGTTGCTGATTTAGGATTGACATTTGACCAAATAGGATAAATATTAACGATGAGCTGGGCTGCAGGCGCTCTTGCAGAGATCAAATTCATTTGTTATTATATCATGAGACCGAATCCGAATTGAGGACAAAAGAAAGCCTCTGTGTCCTTATATCTTATGCTTTTTTGACCATAGTCTAAGGAGGAAAAGATTGCTTAATGTATTTAGGCCGAAACAAGTCGGCGCCTTGGCCGGCAGGCCGGATGCTTTAGGCGATGGCCCCGGGTGCAAGCACATTCAGCGTCGGCAGAGAATCCGGGCAGCCTGCGTTTACGTCATCATTCAGGCTCTGGCTGGATTGTCCGGAGGGGTTGGATCAATGCTCTGGGCTGGGCCGCAAGAGCACCTGGACCAGGCTGTATCCCTTTATCAGGAAAAGAAATTCGACCAGGCCGTTAAGGAATTTGAGCAGGCCAAAGTGGACCGCCCGGATGACCATCGGATCGACTATAATCTGAGCAATGCCCAATATCA
>JADFYA010000347.1 GCA_015233285.1 Deltaproteobacteria bacterium
CCAGCCAATGGCCGCGTGACCGCCGCTCAAGAAGTATGAAATGGGCACCATCAGGGTTCCGAGCAGGTCCAGATGCTTCAGCGGGTTAATGGTCAGCCGCCCCAGATCCCTGGCGGTCGGGTCCCCTTGCCTATAGGCGACATATCCATGAGCCGATTCGTGCAGGGTAATGGCCAAAACTCCCGGAACGGCCATGATGGCGATCTGTTGAATAGTATTATATAAGTTCATGTTGATAAGTATCCACTAAGGTGGTGGGATATGCCTGCCAGTCTGAAAATTGGAAGCAATTCAATGTCTCTCTTGATATCAGCCCATTCGGAAGGCATTCAAGAAAGCTGAAAAACTATGAATATGGCCTGTTTCTTCAAATCTTTTTTTAACTTCTGTAAAATAAGTTCTTGGCAATAATGTCTGTGGGTTACTCTTCTTATATGTCAAAATCGGATTTCTCTCAAGTAGCATCGCCCTGAGATACTTCTCGGCAAACTGCGCCCGATTCAATTCCTTTGGCGGATACGAAGGCATAAGTTCCGGATCACGGGTAAGTACGTCAAAAAACTTCTTGTACTCCAGCAAATCCTCGTTCTGTGGATTCCTCGGAGGATTCCTTTGAGGATTCCTCGGAACAACCCGTCTATTTCCCAACGCCCAGGTTTCCAGACAGAAATGTTGTATAACTATCAAGATGTTAGCAGCACAGGTCTTGCCCATCAAGAATTCTTTAATTTCATTATATTTTTCGTCGAATGACATCTCCTCGGAGTCCGCGGCGATAACCAGCCGATCTATTTTGATATCAAGGTTATTGATATCTTCAATCGCGTTCGTAATAATTTCAAAGTAACCTGGATATCCCTGGCACGCGAGGATGGAAAAATTATTATCTTTTATGTCTAATAGACTATTAACATAAGTGAGACTTGGGCAAACGTAAGGAATCCAACTCTTATAAACTTGCCGTTCACCTACCTCCCCTTCAACAACCACGTAAACATTCATTGCAGGCTCAGATTATAGAAAGGATCATTTATTAATTGAACAAAACGTTGCTGTTTTGATCTGCCGAATCGTTTGACGTTTTCTTCTCCGTACCTGATGGTCACTTCAGCTCCCTGGCGATGGAAAACAAACCAGTCATCGGCCGGAAATTTATTTATTATGTACGGATGATGGCTGGTGATGATGAATTGGACATCCTTTTCGACACTGTTCAATAGTTCGGGAAGAAAATCAATGGCGCTGATGCCCAAGGAGTTCTCATATTCATCGATCAGATAAATACAACCGTCCGACAGGGTATGGATATCAGTTAATATAAGCAACACCTTCTGCATCCCGGATGACAGCCTACCCGCAGGAATCCACTCGCTGACCCCGGTTTCTTTTATGCAAAACACCGGGACGGGCAGCGGTCCTCTCGATTTCGTGGCTATTTTGCTAAGATCTTTGATTGTTGTACTCTTAACAAAGGCAAAAATATCACCAAAGTCATGACAAATATGCTGAAAAACATCAGGAAATTTCCTAGATAGATAATAGAGTTTCACATTAAGACCCAGATCTATATGCAGCAGATCCGAGAATTCAACTTCTTGATTACCCAATTTAGGATCGATAGCCTTATATTTCATGCTCTCGGCTAGTTCTCCCGTGGAAAAATCCCGGTGGAGGATGTTCCTGAAACCCATGTACAAAGGCTTGACTGACTCCTCATCTTGAAGCAAGGCGATACTGGATTTATCACGGGATAGCTTGGGTAGCCCCTTCTCTTGAAAGACAAAATCCCTTTCATTCCGGTCCACAATAGTTACGGTTTCTTCCCCCGACCCACGCCAAAGCCGTTCCTTCACGATCACCGGTGGCTCTGTGGCCGCCTCACCGGTTTCGACCTCCCACCCATAGGTAACTCCATCTTGCTCCACCTGGACCGACCAGCATGCATCTTCAGCTATCTCCTGGCCGATCGCGATCCGGGCCAATTTGTAAATCGTGTTTAAAAACATCGATTTCCCACTGCCGGAGTCGCCAACCAGGAGGTTAATCTTTCCCAACTCCACCTCGGAAAATTTCCATTTCGATTCGCCTGACCCCCAAAATTTGTACTTGACTATTCGCATCGGTGTCACCCTGTGATGGACGCCTGTTGATAGTCCAGGCCGCAACCTAAACAGATGTTGAGGTTATTAACTAATTGCTCCCATTACCTGTTTAGCGCCAGAAACAGCAACACCAGGCAGACGCGGCGGTCCATGTTCACCTCATTGCCCATCAAAAACGGGGCCAGAATGCCGGATAGCCGACCCGCTCCGGTCAGCACCGCCACTTCCTGATTTTTGACGTCCTTGGCCTTGAGCTTGCCGGTATTTGGATAAAAGGCGACCTTACCAACTTTTTTCCTGTCTTTCAGCACTTTTATTTTGTCGGTCTTGTATTTCAGCGTCCAGCCGTAGAATCCGTCATCAGCTAAGGCAATCTTGATCTTATCCGCCTTGAGCTTGAGTTGACCATAGGGCGCCCCGGCTGCACTGAGTTTGACCGTAGAACCACGCATTTTTCCGTTGGCCACGGCCCGTCCGTTCTTCAGAAAAGTAATGGCGCCTTGGGCGTCAACACGCAGGGTGTACGCTTGACCTTCGGCTATGGCCTGCCAGCCCTCCCGGTCTTTGTCAATGGCCAGATGTTTTCCGGGGCCGTAGGTAACGATCTGACCGGCTGCCGCGGCCTGCTTGACCAGGACCAAGCCCAGTAACATCAGGACCAGGACCGTTACGGTTAAGCGGTTTGGAACCACAGGTCTCATCCCCATGAAAAGCCTCTCCGCCTTATGCTCCATCTCTCTGTGTCTCCGGCATTACTCAATTCCTGCAATCTTAGGGCCGCCCTATCTCAGATGCCAATCTCAGATGAGGAGAGATCGGCCACAGCCTGATTTTCGTCCACAAAATCCATACAATTGTGGCAAACGGGAAAGACCCGGCCGGCCGCCAGCGTATACCGGATCTCCTGCCGCCTTGGGGAAGCCAGAATATCCCCTATGGAATCCTCCATGAGATTCCCGTAAACCGGCATCTGGGCCTTACCCATGCAGCAGGGATACGCCGTTCCGTTAGCATCGATAAACACATGAAACCAGGGAGCCAGGCACATCACGTGGTCGTAAAAGGCCCCGGCGTACCTGCCCTTCTGAGCATACCGGGCGCTCTTTTCCGTTTGTTCCGGGTGCCCCAAGATCGGGGGGCAGGTCAAGATGTTCTGCCAGGCCGTTGCCTGGGCCGCCAGGGCCGACCATTGCTCCGGAGTCGGCCTGACTTTTTTGTCGGGTGAAGCTACCGGCAACAGCCGCCACCGGGTGATCCCGTGGGAGATCAGCAGGCCATACATGTCTCCCAACTGATCGATATTATCTCGAGTGACCACCGTGTTCACCGCGATGACCGGGCTTCGGCCGGACTTACCCGGTTGACCCTGGACCAGGGTTATCCCTTTCCAGACACCCTTCCAGGCCCCTTTGACCCCACGCATGGCGTCGTGAAGTTCCG
This sequence comes from Deltaproteobacteria bacterium, assembly GCA_015233285.1. Next base: position 3,543 of record JADFYA010000347.1, read on the forward strand.
GATACGGGGCATCGACCGAAAAAGTGATGGTGTGAACTCTTTCCTTAACCAGGAAGCGGGCCCAGGCCTTATCCAGCGACACTCCGTTGGTGGTGAAGTTGACCTGCAGGCCCAGGCTGTGGGCATGGCTGACTACGTCTCCAAACCCTGGGTAGTTCAGGACTTCGCCGCCGGAAAAATGGACCTTAACCAGCCCCTGAGCCTGCAACTCAGTCAGGATTGATTTGACCAGATCGACCGGCAGGCTGGTTTTGGCCGGATCAAGTTGGGCCAGACGCCATAAGCGGCAGACCCGGCATCTGAGCCGGCAATGCCAGGTTAGCTTGATCTTGGCGCTAAGGACGGGAAAAGGCAGCTCCGGCTGATGACGCAGGCGTTTGGCTCGCCAGGCCAAATCGCGATCCTGTCTCAGGATGTCGGCCAGTAGCATATGACCTCAATTTCAAGATAGATCAGGTCCTCATTCCACCCGGCTATCCGGTTCTCTCAACCAATTATGACCCCCCGCAACTCACCAGGGATAGCCTGGAAAAATGGCCCCTGAATAAGGCGGCGGACCGTCTGGATCTTCAAACATCGGCTGGCCGTCGTCACCGGAAAAACCGGACAC
>JADFYA010000348.1:0-3633 GCA_015233285.1 Deltaproteobacteria bacterium
TATCTGGCTATTGACTTGGTCCAGGAAGGGGTTTTTTGGTTCGAGACAAACGGAGGTAAGCCGGCGCTAATTCAGTTGAAGGTTACTCCGGCCCGCTGAGCAGTGATGACTATGACAGACCGTGCCGAGACTGCGCCGGAATCAAACATGTCACGGTGGTCCCCCGGCCGAAATGGCTGGTCACCTTGATTGTTCCATTCATTTGGTCCAACACTTCCTTAACAATGGCCAGGCCTAAACCAGTCCCTTCCTTATACTTTGCCGGCAAACATGGATAAAGATGAACTGGGCCGAAAGATGTGCGATTGGGTCGATCTGATTCGCGGACTTTATCCTCCGGAGCAATCTCAGGCTCAGATTGACCTCCTGGCCTTAATTTCACTCAATAGATTCCGTCACATGACCATAGAGGAGATTGCCTCCATGTTAAACTTCGACTTAGCTGATACCACTGCAGGCCAGCAACTGATTGACTTAGGCATTCAGCAAGGCATTCAGCAAGGCATGCTGCAAAAAACACGGGAAGATATTCTCGGAATCCTGGAAGCCAGATTCGGCCGCGTACCTCAAAAAGTCATTGACGTCACCAATGAATTGACGGACTTAAGCCGCCTCGATGTCTTACTTAAGCAGGCCGCCCTGGTCACCAGCATTGATGAATTCGTTGAAGGCTTAGACCAACCGAAGTTAACCAATTGACCTGAGTTATCTTATTTTGGCGATCTCCCGAAGCAATCCGTCGCTGAGGTTGACCTTCACGTCCTGAATTAAACAACCGCCTGGCCGGGTACTGAAAGATTTATATCACAATCATATCAGATTTGAAAGGATGAATCAGGTATCTTCATGGAGTCCGGTGCTTGGGCCATTGTCGGTTATGGTAATCCTCAGAGGCGGGACGATGGCCTGGGGCCTTACGTGGTGGCCCAGGTGCGGCAGGCGATTGGGGAGACCGACCGGATGCGTTTCTTCGACTGTCATCAACTGGCCCCGGAATTGGTCGAAGACCTGAGCGAAATAGATTTAGTAATCCTGGTTGACGCCACCGTAGATTGTCTGGAAGCGGGCTGGCATCGAAAGCAAATCGTACCGGATTGCTTTCAGGCTCCCCCGTTGATGACCCACTCGGTCAGCCCAGGGTTCCTTCTCGGGCTCCTCGGACTGCTCTACCGCCGGTACCCGCCGGCGTGGCTGGTGTCCATCCAGGGAGACGATTTCGGCTTCGGAGAAGGGCTTTCCATGGCGGCCAAAACGCGGGCCCACCGGGTAGTATCCGATCTGATTGCATTAGTGACCAAGGAGACATAAATATGGCTACCATTCCTGACATCCTCATCATTGATGACGACCGGGACCTGGTTAATTCGGTACGGATCATCTTAGAAAGCAGAAACTACCATGTTCGATCGGCTTACGACGGACAGGAGGGGTATCGCAGCATCGAAGAGAAAATCCCCGATCTGGTCATTCTCGACGTCATGATGACCACCGACACTGAAGGTTTTGACCTGGCCTATAAGCTCAGACGAAACCCCAAGTACGTCAACATCCCCATCCTGATGGTCACCGGATTTACCCAACGCATGGCGGATCTGGGCCCGGAAAATTTCCAACATATTCTGAGTGAAGACTGGCCGGTATCCCAATTCTTGGAAAAGCCAATAGATCCTGAACAACTGCTGGCCGCGGCCGAAGCCCTTCTTAAGGGAGAGGCCTCTTATGGACATCATCAATGACACCATCAAGCAGCAGATCTTCTTCCGTAAGGAATTGCGGGAACGTGTCTACTGGTTCATCAAACTAAGGTGGGTGGCGGCGGCCATCGGACTGGTTGGTCTGGCAGCGGCCCATCTCACGGGTTTGAGATTGCCGCTGGGGCCTTTAGTCGGCATCGTTCTCTCCATCATTGGATACAACATCATCTTCCTGCTGATCGGCCGGCGGCTCCTGTCCACCCGCCCCGCTGGGGTGCGCCCCTACCATATTTTCGCCCATGTCCAGATATCATTAGATATCATATCGCTTTTATTGATGATTATGCTCACCGGCGGACTGGCCAGTCCCTTGCTTATTTTTGTCATTTTCCATATCGTCCTGGCCGGGATGTTATTGTCACCGGTCAGTTGTTTCGGCTATACTTTTATGGTGCTCCTGGCTTTGGGCACGTTGTTGCTCGTCAAGCCCGAAGGATTGCTCCACCTCGAAACCATCCACATTGGAAGTCATTTCTTTTTTCATCAACTGCAACATCCTGAACTAATTATCTCTTATCTTATTTTTGCCATGGCTCTGGTCGTCGCCGCTTACCTGATCACCTCGGTGAAGGTAACCTTAAGGGCTAAGGGACGTGAATTACTAATAATTTCTAAACAGTTGGATATTAGTAACACTAAATTGCTGGCCCTCTATGAGATGATTAAGGAGATAGGCACTAAAACCAGGTTGCAGGAATTGATGGATTCGGCGACTCACAACGCCGCCCGAATCATGGGGGTCAAGGCGTGTTCGATTAAGTTGCTGGACAAGGATAAAAAGTACCTCGAATTCGCCTCCAGTTACGGTCTCAGCCGGGAGTTTGTGGCCATTGATCGAATTGAAGTGGACAAAAGCACCATCAACCGGCAGATCATTGAAGGCTCCCTTTATAGCATCGGAAACCTGGATGAAGAAGATTATTTTCAGTATCCCAATGACGTGCGTAAAGAAGGAGTGGTATCCATGCTCTGCCTACCCCTCCGGGTAGGTCATAAGACTCTGGGGGTGTTTTGTGTTTACAGCGGAGAATCAAATTACTTCAGCGCCCGGGATGCCGACTTCTTCTCTCTGATGACCGACCTGATCGCCCTGGCCATGGAAGAATTAAGCCAATCCACCGCCAAGACATGGTTTCTCAACAAAACCGCGCACCAACTCCGCTCACCGGTCAGCGCCGTTATGAGTATGCTTTATCTCTTGACTAAAGGCTATTTGGGGCCACTTACCGCCCAGCAGCAGGAAACCGTGACAAGATGTGAAAAAAGGTTGTCTATTTTGCGCGATACCATCAATGATCTGCTGACACTCGCCTCCGAGAATGATGAATCGCGCCGGCAGCCCTTCCACCCAGTGGACGCGGCCGCTGTTCTTCAGGCCATGACTCCGATCTATCTAACTCAGGCAGAACAAAAAAGTTTAATATTCGAGGTCCGGGCGGCGGCGGATTTGCCCCAGGTGCTGGGTCAGGAAAGGCTATTGGATGAGATTTTCACCAACCTCATCTCCAATGCCATCAAATACACGCCGGCGGGCGGCCGGGTGCTGGTCAGCCTATCGCTGGAGTCTGCCGAAAAAATCGTTTTTAAAGTTGAGGATACCGGAATCGGGATACCGGAGTCCGACTTAAACCGGCTTTTCGCAGAATTCTTTCGGGCGGAGAATGCCAAATCAATGGTGGAGGAAGGGACTGGTTTGGGCCTAGCCATTGTTAAGGAAGTGTTGGACCAAATGAATGGAACAATCAAGGTGGCCAGCCATTTCGGCCGGGGGACCACCGTGACTTGTTTGATTCCGGCGCAGCGCCGGCACGGTCTGTCATAGTCATCACCGCTCAGCGGGCCGGAGTAACCTTCAACTGAATTAGCGCCGGTTTACCTC
>JADFYA010000348.1:3711-4144 GCA_015233285.1 Deltaproteobacteria bacterium
GTTTGTCAGGAGCGTTGAGTTTCAGGGTCTGGCTCTTTTTCTGGCCGGGCTTCATCGGTGTTAGGCCGGCCCTAACATAGTCGTAATTGGCCACCCCGCGGTTATTATCCAGTAAGTGAATACCGACGTTAACCGGAAATGCTCCTTTGGAGGAGAAAGCCTTAGCCGAACCATTGATCACGGATATTTTGATCGTTAATTCTTGCTTTGGAGTCGCGGTCAGGGACTGGGTCGCAGAGGTGATCAGGGCATTACAGTCTCCGGGGCTAAGTTTCGAATCCATGGTAATTTTTTCGGCTTCCGCGGCTTCCCGCGTTGCGGCGGTTTCAGCCTCTTTTTCCGAGGCGATGGGCAGCCGTTCCTGATCGGCATAACTGGCCACCTTGCCTTTGGAAGTGCTCGTGGGCAACAATTCCGGGGGAGGAATTTCAGG
>JADFYA010000349.1:0-3622 GCA_015233285.1 Deltaproteobacteria bacterium
CCTGTCCATCCTCCGCCTCGATCACGGTGTATCCGTGTCTTTCAAGGATAACCTTCATGATGTCTCTGACTGCGGTATCGTCCTCTGCCACCAGAATTGTTTCAGCCCCCCCGACAGGGAGGGCGGCGCGTCCGGGAATGTCGGCACCCTCAATTTTAACTTCGACGAGTTCCAGATAGACTTTGAATGTCGTCCCTAGTCCAGGTTCACTGTATACATTGATCACCCCGTTATGTTGCTTGATGATCCCGTACACGATGGCCAGACCAAGCCCTGTCCCCCGGCCGGTCTCTTTGGTCGTAAAAAAAGGCTCGAAGATTCTTTGCTTCGTCTCCTCATTCATGCCCTCACCCGTATCTGAGACTGAAATGACCGCATATGACCCGGGCGTTATGCTGTCATATGATCCAATGACCTCGCGCCCGATATAGGCACAATCCGTCTTAATGGTGAAAGCGCCTCCCTGGGGCATGGCGTCCCGGGCATTGGCCGCCAGGTTCATCAGGACCTGCTCAATTTGGCCGCTGTCGGCCATGACGGTCAACCGTTCATTGGCCAGGACTGTTTTTAATTCCACATCCTCACCAATAACCCGTAGAAGAAATTTGTCTACCCTCTTTACGATTTCGTTGAGATCCACCGGCCTGGGGCTGATTGCCCGCTTCCGGCTGAAGGCCAGAAGACTTTGGGTCAGATTTGCCGCGCGCTCCGATGCAGACAGAATGATATCCACATAACCCCTCAAGGGATCTCGTTCACCCAGTTCCTGTCTCGTGAGCTGTCCATACCCGACTATGGCGGTCAATACGTTGTTGAAGTCATGGGCCACACCTCCGGCAAAAGTCCCGATGGCCTCCATTTTTTGGGCCTGCCGGAGTTGTTGTTCCAGTCTGGCTTGTTCTTCTTCCATCCGCTTCCGCTCAGTGATGTCGGTGAACATCCCAAAAGAACCGATGAACTGGTGGCCAGCATCAAAAATCGGCGTGGCTGAAACCAAGGTCCACACCACCTGCCCGTTTTTGCACAGGAACCGGCGTTCATATTGCTCTGCCAGACCTTGACGCCGGGCCTCCATCTTCCTGGCGTGATCGGGAAGCTCCTCTTCAAGAATGAATGATGCAAAGTCGCGGCCGAGCATTTCGGCCATCTGAAAGTCGAGCATCTCGGCCATTCGAGGATTGGCAAATGTGATCCTGACATTCTCATCTAAGGCCAGGATTCCCTCATTGGTTGTGTCCACGATCCGGCGGTATCTTTGTTCACTTTCGCGCAGGGCTTTTTCGGCCAATTTACGGTCGGCCCGGGCCCGCAACGACGAAATGCCGAAGGCCAGGTCGTGGGCCAACTCCATCAGCAGTTCCAATTCTTTCGGATGAAAGGCATCAGGTTCCGAGGCGTAAATCATCAAAGTTCCAAACACCTGGTCACCGTCATATAACGGCAAAACGACGGATGATTCATAACCGCGCCGGATGGCTTCCTCCCGCCAGGGGCTGAAATTGGGGTCGGTCCGAATGTCCGAGGCGATCTGGGGCTGGCCGGAACGAATGGCCCTCCCTGTCGGGCCGCGCCCTCGCTCCGTGTCCGCCCAGGTGAGCTTGACTGTGTCCAGGTAGCTTATATCCAGGCCGTTTGCGGCCATCGGCCGGACACTTTTGGCGTCATCATGCTCGACGAAACCGACCCAGGCCAGCAAGTAACCGCCAATCTCGACCACGATGCGGCAGATCTCCTGCAAAAGAGCCGCTTCCTCTGTGGCGTGTATAACGGACTGATTTCCTTCGCTAAGTATTTTAAGCATCCGGTTGACCTGGCGTAACTCTTCCTCCGCCCGTTTCCGTTCGGCGATTTCCAATTGCAGAGCGGCATTGGCCGCCCTGAGATCAGCGGTTCGGGTTGCCACTCTCTCCTCCAGATGCCGGTTGGCCGCCTGGAGTTCCTTGCCTAGCTGATTGATCGTGACATGCGTCCGGACCCGGGCCAGAAGTTCTTCCGGCGCAATCGGCTTGATCAGGTAATCCACCGCTCCAAGCCCAAATCCCTTTACTTTATCAAATGTTTCCGTTAGGGCCGAGAGAAAGATCACGGGAATGCCGCGAGTGACTTCCTGGGATTTGAGCCGGCGACAGGTCTCATAGCCATCGATCCCCGACATCAAAATGTCAAGCAGGATCAGGTCCGGCATGACCAGTGCCGCCCGCTGCACCGCTTTTTCTCCGTTTGTGGCGACTGAGACCTGGTATCCGGCCTGCTCCAGTGCCGTCCTGACCATGCTAATCGCGGCTAGAGCGTCATCCACCACCAAAATCGTCCCTTTGGTGTCCATATGCGATTCCTTATTTCTCTTTTCCCAGGCTATTGAGAAAAGTTATAATTCCGTCCTCATCATAACGCCCGGCATACCGGCGGAGGAGATTACAAAAATGGGCGTAAGCGGTGTCGTCCGTCGGCAGCTCGGTCAACTGCCGGTCAAGGGCGCCAAAATCTCCCCGCTCAACCGTCTGCCGGATGGCCTCAAGGACGTGGGGCGGTGGTACTTTGACTGGAGCCGTGACCGAATCTGCCGCCGATCCCCCCGATGGGGCCGTCTCCCACGCGATCTGGAGCTGTGACTGGATCTTCTCCAACAGTTCCCCGATCCGAATCGGTTTAAGGGCGAAATCATCACAAACAGCCACAAACGCGCCCTTGTGGGTACTGTCGGAAATCGTGGCCGAGACGCCGACAATCCGGGTTTGATTCAACTCAATGTGTTGTCTAATTTCTTTGGCCGCTTCCAACCCATTTTGCACGGGCATGGCCAAATCCAGCAGCACCAGATCCGGTCTTCGGTCCAAAGCCTGATGCACCGCCTCCAGCCCGTTTTCCGCGGTCGTGACCTCAAACCCCAACGGCTCCAGCATGGACACCAGCATTGAGGTGTTGGTGATGTTGTCATCGACCACCAGAATGCTCTTTCGAGGCCCTTGATATCCCAGAATGACCTGGTCCGCCGGCTTGGCTGAAATCTCTGCTTCCACCGCGGGCGGCAAGGCCACCTCCATCGTAAAGATGCTTCCCCGGCCAGGTTCGCTTTTCACGTCTATCTTGCCTTGCATTAAGGCCACCAGCCGTCGGGTTATGGCCAACCCTAAGCCGGTTCCCTCACCGGTCTGACCGCCGGCCGGCAATTGTGTAAACGGATCAAAGATCACTTCCAATTTATCCGGGGCAATGCCTATTCCGGTATCGACTATCTCACACCGAAACAACCCGGAGCCGGCCTGGTCATAACCCACCCGCAAAATGACCTTGCCTCTATGCGTGTATTTGACGGCGTTGCCCAACAGGTTGAGCAGGACCTGTTTGAGCTTGCGTTCGTCACCCCGGACGTATTCCGGAAGCGGAGTAATGGTATCATAAAAAACGGATAAATCCTTTTCTTCGGCCTTGACCCTGGCGATATTTAAGACCTGACGAAGAGCGGCGGGCAAATTGAACGGCGCTTCTTCGGTTTCCATCTTCTGGGCCTCGATTTTGCTTAGGTCGAGGATATCGTTGATCAGCGTGAGCAAGTGGTTGCCGCTATCGTGCATGATGTCCAGGTAATGCCTTTGCCCTTCGGTCAGGTTATCTTGCCGTT
>JADFYA010000349.1:3717-4134 GCA_015233285.1 Deltaproteobacteria bacterium
TCGGCCTTTTCCTTGGCTACGATCAACTCGGCCGTTCTTTCTTTAACCAGTTCTTCTAGGTGATCCCGATGCCTTTTCAATTCTTCTTCTGCCCACTTGCGTTCGGTGATGTCTCGGGCCACGACGGTGACACCGGCAAACCCACCCAAGGCGTCTTTGCGCATGGAAACCTTAGCACTGTACCACCTGATCTCACCTGTCAATTCCATATAATAGTCGAGTTGCTTCACGGCGCCGGAATCCATCACGGCCTGGATCGCCTTAGCAAACGGCTCGGCAATGCGGATGGGCAAGATTTCTTTAAAAGATTTACCCAGGAATACGGCCGGAGCCACGTACAGATCGTGGATGTCCGTTGGTTGGAAGTAGTCGCGAAATATGCCGTCCTTGTCTAATACAAATACCAGATCGTCCATC
>JADFYA010000034.1:0-13656 GCA_015233285.1 Deltaproteobacteria bacterium
GGGGATGCGCATTTTTGACGTCCAGTTGATTGGCGGCCTGGTGCTGCACGAAGGCAAAATCGCCGAAATGAAGACGGGTGAAGGTAAGACCTTGGCGGCCACTTTGCCGGTTTACCTCAATGCCTTGACGGAGAAAGGCGTTCACGTGGTCACCGTAAATGACTACCTGGCGCACCGGGACAGCGAGTGGATGGGCGCGATATACAAGTTTTTGGGGCTGACCGTGGGTGTAATTGTCCATGACATGGACGACGAGGATCGCCAAACGGCCTATAATTCCGACGTCACCTACGGGACCAATAACGAATTCGGGTTTGATTATCTCCGGGACAATATGAAATTCCGGCTCGAAGATATGGTCCAGCGCAGGCATCACTACGCCATCGTCGACGAAGTGGACAGTATCCTGATTGACGAGGCCAGAACGCCATTGATTATCTCCGGAGCGGCTGAGGAATCAACCAAGCTCTATCAATCCATCGACAAAATCGTCATCCAGATAGCCAGGCACCAGGCCAACTACGCCAAAGATGAGAAGGCCAGGACAGTGGTCTTAACCGAAGAAGGTGTGGCCTCGGCAGAGAAACTGCTGGGCATAGATAATTTGTATGAGCCCAAGTACATCGATCGGCTTCATCACGTCAATCAGGCCCTCAAGGCCCATATCTTGTTTAAGCGGGACGTGGATTACGTGGTCATCAACGGCGAAGTCATCATAGTTGACGAATTCACCGGACGGCTTATGCCGGGACGTCGATATAGCGAAGGATTACATCAAGCCTTGGAAGCCAAGGAAGGGGTTAAGGTGGAGAGTGAGAATCAGACTCTGGCCACCGTGACCTTTCAAAACTATTTCCGGATGTACGAAAAACTGGCCGGCATGACCGGGACGGCTGATACTGAAGCTCCTGAATTCGCTAAGATTTATAAGCTGGAAGTCATGGTTGTCCCCTCAAACAAAAAGATGATTAGAATCGATTATCCCGATGTAATATACAAAACCCAGAAAGATAAATTCAATGCCGCGATTGAAGAAATAATCAATCTTAATCAAAAAGGTCAGCCCGTCCTGGTGGGCACGGTATCAATTGAGAAATCGGAATTTCTCGCCGCGATGTTGGCCAAACGCGGGGTCAAGCATAATGTCTTAAACGCCAAGCACCATGAACAGGAAGCTATGATTATTTCCCAGGCCGGGCAACCTGGGGCGGTGACCATCTCCACCAACATGGCTGGCCGGGGGACCGACATCGTCCTGGGGACTGGCGTGACTGATGTGGGCGGGTTACATATTTTGGGTACGGAACGGCATGAAAGCCGGCGAATTGATAACCAGCTCCGGGGCCGGGCCGGCCGGCAGGGCGACATCGGGTCTTCCAGATTTTATCTCTCCTTCGAAGACGACCTGCTTCGAATTTTTGGATCCGACCGGATCACCGGACTGATGGACCGGATGGGCATGGAAGACGATGAACCGATCGAACATAATCTGGTGACTAAAGCCATTGAAAGCGCCCAGCGCAAAGTAGAGGGTCACAACTTCGATATTCGGAAGCATCTGCTGGAATATGACGACGTGATGAACGAGCAGCGGAAGACCATTTATGGGCAGCGCCGGGAAATCCTCGATGGGGCTGACTTAAAAGATGAGATGCTCAACTTCATCGAGGAGTGGGCGGAGAAATCCGTCGATGCCTTTACCGACCCCAAAACCTTTGCCGATGAATGGGACCTGGTGGCCCTGGACAGCAAGGTATTCACCCAGTTTGGATTCCACCTGGACCTGACCGGTGACGTGATTGAGGGCTTGACGCAGGACGACCTGACTGAAATGATCTTTGATAAGGCCAAGGAGATCTATGACGGGCGGGAGGCTGAGTGGGGTCTAGAAACCGCCCGTTACTTAGAGCGGATCATTATGCTTCAGGTGATCGATGTTTTGTGGAAAGATCACTTGTTGGCCATGGACCACCTTAAGGAAGGCATTGGGCTGAGGGGGTACGCTCAGGTTGATCCCCTTCGGGAATACAAAAAAGAAGGTTACAACATGTTCATGGAGATGGTCGACCAGATTAAAGAGACCGCGTTGAACCGTTTGTTCAGTGTCCAGTTGGCTGAGGAAGAAGATTTAGATTACCTTGAGGAAGAGCGCCCCCAGAAATACGTGCTTAACCGAGGTGACGGAGACGGGCAGACCGCGGCCCAACCGGTGCGCCGGAAGGACCGCAAAGTCGGCCGGAATGAACCCTGTCCTTGTGGCAGTGGAAGAAAGTTTAAGAAATGTTGCGGGAGAGGGCAATGATAGACGAGGTTACCGGATTTAAGGCCGCTGCCGTCCGAGCCGGCCTAAAAAAACAGTTGGATAAGACCGACATGGGCGTAATTTTTTCGGACACCCCGGCCACCGCCGCCGCCGTATTCACTACCAGCCGGGTCAAGGCCGCACCGGTCCAATTGTCCATGTCCCGGATCGTCTCCGGCCAATGCCGGGCTGTGCTGATTAACGCCGGTAATGCCAACGCCTGCACCGGTCCGGAAGGGCTTAGGGATGCCGAGGAACTGACAGCGTTGCTGGCCGACAGGTTGCACCTCGAGGCCGGGTTGGTTTTGGCCGCTTCCACGGGTGTGATTGGCGCCCGGTTAAATAAGGAGGCCATGACCGCGGCCATTCCAAAACTGGTTGAGTCCCTGCATCCCGCCGGCCTGACCGAGGTGGCCGAGGCCATGATGACCACGGATACGGTCAAGAAAACGGTGTTTAAAGAGATAGACCTGGGCGGGGTTCCGGTCCGGATGTTTGGGATGGTTAAGGGTGCCGGGATGATTCGTCCCGATATGGCCACGATGCTTTGCTTTGTGGTCACAGACGCGGCGGTGGAGGCCGAATTTCTTAATCGGGTGTTGCGGGAGGCAGTGGATGCCTCTTTCCATCGGATCACGGTGGATGGCGATACCAGCACCAACGATACCGTCCTGGTCCTGGCCAATGGCCGATGTGGCGGCCCGGTGATTGATGGAACTTCAGGCTCCGTGGGCCTCCAATTTGGCGGGATGCTGCAGGAGACACTGGTGGAGCTGGCTGAGATGGTGGTGAAAGACGGCGAAGGGGCGACCAAGCTGGTCCGGATTATCCTCCAGGGGGCCCGGGATGCCGCCCAGGCCAAGGCTGCAGCTATGACCGTGGCCGAATCGAGTCTCGTTAAAACGGCCATTTTTGGCCAGGACGCCAATTGGGGACGAATAATGGCGGCCTTAGGCCGATCAGGGGCTGAATTTGACCCGGAGATGACGGACATTATGTTTGATCAGGTCAAGCTGGTATCTCAGGGGCGCTGGGCCGGAGCTGAGGCGGAACGGGCCGCGACGCAGGTGCTGAAGCAGCCTGAATTGACCATCACCATTGATATTAAAGCCGGCCCCGCGGCATTCACCGCCTTGACCTGCGATTTATCAATCGATTACATCAAAATAAATGCCGACTACCGGTCATAATCGGGGTAGTGCTTTTCTATAAAATTTCAGGAGAATGGATGGCGGGAAGAATACTAGCCCTGGACGTAGGGACCAAAACCATCGGCGTAGCCGTAAGCGACGAACTGGGGATTATCGCCCAGGGGTTGACCACCATCAGGCGCCGGGACGAGCAAACGGACCTGGACCAGGTCGCCGCCATTGTGGATGAATACCAGGTCAAAGAGGTCGTGGTCGGGTTACCGTTCAACATGGACGGAAGCATCGGTCCCTCGGCCAGGCTGGTTTTGGCGCTGGTGGAGCAATTGATCAGTCGCCTGACCGTTCCGGTGGAGACCTGGGACGAAAGATGGACCACCATGGCGGCCGAGCGGACCCTGATTGAGGCTGATGTCCGCCGGGAAAAGCGCCGCAAAGTGATTGACAAAGTGGCTGCCACGTTCATCCTTCAGGGCTATCTGGATGCCGCCGCCAACCGGAACAGGGACAAAGAGCGGTGAAAAGAAAGTTGATCTTCGGGCTGGTGGGGCTGGCTTTTTTATTGATTGGCGTGCTTTCGGCTTCTTGGCTGGTTTCGTTTTCAACCTCCCCAACGGCTAAAGAGGGTCCCTCCAAGATAGTGTTGATCAAGAAAGGGACCGGGATTACGAGCCTGGCCGGGCAGTTGGCAGCCGAAGGCTTGATTGGTTCCAGAGATTTGTTTGTGGTGCTGGTCGGGTTAACCGGGCAGAGGGGGAAAATCAAGGCCGGCGAGTATGAACTTAGCCCGACCATGAGCCCCTGGCAGATATTGGAGATTCTGGTGCTGGGCAAGGTGTTCATTCACCGGGTGACCATTCCCGAAGGCTTTACCGCCAGACAGATTGGTCTTCGACTGGCTCGGGAGGGCCTGGTATCGGAAAAGGCATTCATGAGCAAGGTCAATGACGCCGCCTACGCTGCCTCTCTGGGGATGCCCGGCCCGACCCTGGAGGGGTATCTTTTCCCGGATACCTATAACCTGACCAGGTCCCAGACCGAAGACGACATCCTCAAGTTGATGACCGACAGGTTCAAAAAAACCTTTGCCAGGTACCAGGCCGGAAAACCCCCGGCCAACTTGACCCTCCGGCAGGCCGTGATTCTGGCTTCAATCATCGAAAAAGAGACGGGCCAATCTGACGAGAAGCCGAGGGTTGCCTCGGTCTTCACCAATCGCCTGGTTCGGGATATGCCGCTTCAAAGCGACCCTACGGTCATTTACGGATTGGACGACTATGATGGGCACCTGACCAAGAGACAATTGACTTCCGACACTCCTTACAACACCTATACTCGAAAGGGACTCCCGCCGACACCAATTGCCAATCCCGGCCAATCTTCGCTCGAAGCCGTGTTTTTCCCGGCCAAAGGGCAAGATCTCTACTTCGTTTCCAAGAATGACGGCACCCACTATTTTTCCCGCACCTTACAAGAACACAATCAAGCTGTTATAACCTACCAGAAAAATCGTGGTGAATAACCGGGGGCTGGAACGGCTGAAGAAATATTTATTTTTTATATGGCTAAGCCCCATTTGTCCAGACGGCTCCAACCTTGGTCTTGGTGACCCACGTTTAACTTTATGACGGGACCATCGGAAGATAAACGGCAAAAACAGTCCCTTGCCCCGGCTTGGAATCGACCACGATTCGGCCCGAGTAGTTTTCCACAATTCTCAGGCTGATGGCCAACCCCAATCCCGTCCCGCGCTCTTTGGTCGTGAAAAACGGAATAAACAGACTGTCCAGATCATCCGGGGCAATGCCTTCTCCGGTGTCTTCCACTTCAATCACGGCGGTGGGTACTTCATGCCCAAGATAAATGGTCTTTTTTTCATCTTCCCTGGTCGTTACGGTAATGGTGCCGCCGGCAGGCATGGCGTCTGTGGCGTTAGCCAACAGATTCCAAAGAACCTGCCTGAGCTGTTCAGGATCAATGTCGACCACCAGCCGCGGCGTCAGGTCGGATTTCAGAACGATTACCCGATCTAAATTAGTTGAATTATTATATACATCGAGTGTTTCATCCACTACCTGTGAGATATCGATAGGTACACCTTTGGGCAAATCCGGTTTCGACAAAAGAAGAAACTCCTCGACTAAATGATTCAGCCTATCCACTTCCCGGACCACAATATCCATCAGCCTTTTGTTGACCGGTGTTAAGTCGGGTTCGTTTTGCAGGACCTGGACGGAACCGCTTATCGAGGCTAAGGGGTTTCTGATTTCATGGGCCACCCCGGCGGCAAGCTCCCCGGCTACGGCTAACCGGTCAATTCTCTTGACATGTTCTTCCATCTCCTTGAAGGTGGTCCGGTCGTTAAAGAGCAATATCTTACCTACCTGCCGCCCATTGGGGTCATACAACGCAGACTGAGAAAAACTTAAGAATAGTCTCTGTCCTCCGGTCCGGGCGAACGGGACGTAATCCCGGCGCTGGTCAAGTGTAAGACTCTGAGGGATGGGTTCCCGGATTAACTGGCCCAGTCCAGGGAAAATTTCTCTTATGGGCCGGTTAAAGAGATAATTAAACGGCTGTCCGATAATCTGTTCAGCGGCCCGGTTCAAGTAGGTGATTCGCAGCTCATTGTTTAGGGTGATCAACCCACTTTCCAGGCTCTGGATGATGCTGTCGCTAAAAATGGACAACTGATCCAAATCCAGTTGTTTCGCTCTTAACATCACCTGAGTGTTCTTCATCTGTAAGGACAGGTAGCTGGTCAAAAATGCCACAGCGTAAAATGATAAGATATACATGGTGATATGATATAACGCATAGCCGGGCTGGAAATACCGGGCACTGGCACTCATGGTTCCCCAAGGCTCGATAATTTCGTAAAACTGCAGATCGACCAGGGTCCCATAGATGATGCTGTTAATGGAGGCGATAATCAATCCCCCCCGGCGGTACAAGACAATACTGGCGGCGATGATGTTGAGCATATACATAAGTGAGTACAGGCTATCTATCCCGCCGGTGGCAAAGATAGCCACAGAAATACAAATCGAGTCGAGGACCAGTTGCAGATAGACGTGTCGGGCATAGTTTTTTATTTTGTTCAGGTACAGGGAGTAGGCCAGGGTGAGTAGATAGGTAACGCCGATCAGACCATAGAGAATGGCCAGGCTGGGGGTGATGATGTTTTCTTGATACTTGATTTGAAAGACGATGGCCACGCCCAGGGCAAAGGAAATCAAGATGACCCGCAAGAGCATTAACCACCGCAAGCGATTAAACAGCTCATCCGTATTCCTGTTGTCATTTTTTGGAATGGACATGTTGATTTATGAGGCGTTGCTTGTTGCGGTCTTGAGGCAGCATATGATTAATCGGCACAAAACAGCAACAAAGAGCCGGCAACTAGGCACCGGCAAGGGAGAATTATATAAATAAATGAAATGTTGTTAGTTGGTTCCAACCAGACTGGCCATTTGGAAGATAGGTAGATACATGGCGATAACCAGACCACCGATGGTCCCGCCGAGAAAGACCATCAGCAACGGTTCGAGCATGGCGGTTAATCCTTCTACGGCTACATCCACTTCGTCATCATAGAAGTCGGCGATCTTCTCGAGCATGGTATCAAGTTCCCCGGTGGATTCTCCCACGGCGATCATCTGAACGACCATGGAGGGAAAAACCTTAGTTTCCGACAAGGGTTCCGATATCGACCGGCCCTCGCTGATGGCTGCCTTGGCCGCCAGGATGGCGCCTTCGATGATCTTGTTCCCGGAAGTCTTGGCCGTGACGTCCAGTCCGTCCAATATGGGAACACCACTTGAGACCATCGTACTTAGAGTCCGGGAGAATTTGGCCACAGCCACCTTCTTGAGCAACGGACCAAAGACAGGCGCTTTAAGGAAAAGAGAGTCGGTCATCAGGCGTCCTTTGGCAGTTCCCCGAAACTTCTTAAAGGCAAAAGCGAGCAGACCGATAGCGATGATGACCAGTATAAAATATTTTCGGATAAAAGTGCTTAAATCAATGACAATCTGCGTTGGGAGCGGCAGAGCTCTTCCCGATTCGGTGAACATGGTGGAAAAAACCGGAATAACAAAAATCATGATGACCGTCACGACCATCGCGGCGATGACCATGACCACGGCAGGATAAGTCATGGCGCCTTTAACTTTCCTTTTTAACTTTTGCGACTTTTCAATATAGTTGGCCAACCGTTGCAAGATAACGTCCAGGATGCCGCCTAACTCCCCTGCGGCCACCAGGTTGGTGAATAGTTCATCAAAGGCTTTGGGATGCTTCTTCATGGCTTCGGCCAGGGTGGAACCGCTTTCCACGTCCGACTTAATCGTCTTAAGAATAATTTTGAACGTCTTATTCTCGTTCTGAGCGGATAGAATTTCCAGACACTGGACCAGGGGCAGGCCGGCGTCGATCATGGTGGAAAATTGACGCGTAAAGATGACTATATCTTTTTCCGTCACGCCCGGCTGCAAAAAAGCTACGTTCTCAAACAGATCCTTGGGCTTGGCCTTGAGCTTGTCGGGCGTAATCTGCATCCGCCGAAGTTGAAACCGAGCCGAGTTTTCATTTTCGGCCTCTAGTTCCCCCTTTTTGGTTTCTCCTTTTTTGTTTTTTCCAACCCACTTATATACAGGCATTAACCGATCTCCTTGTGGTAATAGTCCGGGATGTCAGTTACTGGGCCTTTTGGGCCTGAGGTGCAGCCGGCCGGGCTTGCCGCAACTGTTCCAAGACCCGGTTGGTGTCGATCAGCATTTTATTGGTGACTTCCAGCCGTTTGGCCAGGGAGACAATCATTTTATTGGCAATTTCCGGATAATTGGCCAGAGTTTCTTGAAGCTTGTCTCCAGGAAAGACCTTAACGATACTTTTCCCCTTTGAACGGATGGTGGCCGACCGGGTTTCGTTCAAGAGGGCGTTCATCTCGCCGAAGTATTCGTCAGGTTGAGAAATTTCACCGATCTTGCGGCCCCCTTTGATAACTTCTAAGCACCCCTGGATCAGCTTATAGAAGGATTTGTCGGTATTGCCTTCTTTGATGACAATATCGCCGTTTTCATAAACTTGTTCATCGGGATTGAGCAGATAGGCCGGTAGGCTTTCTTTTTGGATGACTGTTTTCTTGAGAACTTCATCTAGGGTGGTATGTCCTTGCATGGCCTTATTCAGGGCATCCCGGCGCAGCGTATCCATACCGCTTTTGATTGCGATTTTACGAAGTTGAGATTCACCCACGTTGGATGTAATGGCCTCTTGGAGGAGTTCATCAATCTCCATTATCTCAAATACACCTACGCGGCCCTTATATCCGGTGCCGTTACAATGGCTGCATCCCTTACCTTGATACAACTGGAGGGTGGGGAATTCCGCCTCCTGAAAGCCGGCTTCGCGCAGCTTGGCCGCATTGACATTTTTGACTGGTTCTTTGCACTTAGGGCAGATCCTTCGCAGCAGACGTTGAGACAAGACCAGGGTGACCGCGGCGGCGACCATGTAAGGCGGAATCCCGATATCAATTAATCGGTTGATGGTGCCGGGGCAATCATTAGTATGCAAGGTGCTGAACACCAGGTGGCCGGTCATGGCGGCTTTGACCGCGATTTCGGCAGTCTCGATGTCCCGGATTTCGCCAAGCATAATGATGTCGGGATCCTGACGGAGGAAGGCCTTCAGCGCCGCGGCAAAGGTCATCCCCACTTCGCTGCGGACTAGAACTTGATTAATTCCCTTAAAGTTAAACTCCACCGGATCTTCAGCGGTCAATATCTTTACGTCTTCTTTGTTTAGGGCATCCAGGGCGGAATACAGGGTAGTGGTTTTGCCGCTCCCGGTCGGCCCGGTGACCAAGACCATCCCGTAAGGACGCTCAATCGCCTTCTTAAACCTCTCGAATCCCTCCGTTGTGAACCCCATTTTGGTCAGGTCGACATGGAGGGCCGATTTGTCAAGTATCCGGAGAACGATTGATTCACCAAACAAGGTGGGGAGGGTGGACACCCGGAAATCAACGTCTTTGTTCCGGCCCAGTTTCAGCTTGATCCGGCCGTCTTGCGGAATGCGGCGTTCAGTAATGTCAAGATTGGCCAGGATCTTAAACCTGGAGATAAGGGCATTCTTGATGCTCATGGGCAAATTCATCGTCTTGAACAAGGCCCCGTCCAACCGGTAGCGAACATAAAAGCTTTTTTCGAAGGGTTCGATATGAATATCGCTGATTCCCCCCTGCACCGCCTTAAACAATAGACCGTTGACCAGTTTGATGATGGGTGCATCATCAGCCGAAAAGCCGCCGCTGGCATCTTCGTCGTCCCGCACCGCCTCGATAGAAAAATTTTCGGCCGCTTCTGAGGCGAGCGAACCAAAATCGTCGATTTGGGCCATAGAGATGGTGCTTTCCTCAATTTCCTCTACCTTACCCACACCCAGACTTTTATATTCGGCCTCATCTATTTTATAATATTTTTTGTAGGCTTCGGCGATCTCAAGTTCAGTGGACACGCCGGCTTCGATTTTTAACCGGGTGTGGGCCTGAACCTCTTCGATGCCCTTTGTGTTGGTCGGCTCAGACATAGTCACCCTGAGATTACCGCTAGTGCCGACACTGATGGGAAAGAGGAAATACTTTTTGGCCATTTGATAATCGACTAGGTTGATGGCCTTCTGATCGATTTTTTCCCGTTCCAGGTAAATGGGTGAGAATCCATATTGCCGGCTCAGAATTTTGGGGATAGTGTCTTCTTCGATATAGCCCAGCCGAAACAAAATGGCGCTGATTCGGCCACCTTGTTTTTTTTGAACCTCCAGCGCCTCATCCAGTTGATGGGCCGTAATCTGGCCTTCTTTCTTGAGGATCTCACCGATCTTCTTTTCCGAATCTTCACCCGACTGGTCTCGAATGGTCGAGACAAAGGCCGACTTGCGGCGGTCCGGTGCGGCGGGATGTTGCGGTACTGGTGCGGGCATTGGTTTACCTTCTTTTACCTTGGTGGAAAAAGGGATAGTTAATTTAGCCTATAAACTTATACAAATCTTTGGGATGTGTCAAGGGAAAATCGTTTCTTTCCAGGCTCCTGGTAGAGTAATATATAAATATTTTTCAATTAGTTAACTCCTTATCAAGATATCCGCACCTTCCCTTAGGCCGCCCGGCATGATTTCCGGCCGGTCGGCGTCGGAATTGGACGGGGGCCCGGAGCCATGTCCGGTCAAACCGGCGGGAACAATGTCACCATCTCCTTGTTACCGTCTTTTTGCCCCGGCTGATGGTCACCGGTTAGCGGGAGGGTTTCTTTGGTAACGGACTTTTATACTTTTTTTCAGGATGATAGAAAGAAGATAATTTCATTTTTGACATAATCTACTTGACAAACAAATAAGCGGTGATTAATAAATAGCTTGTAACATAAAGCACGGCTTAAAAACGCACCGGCAGCGATTCAAGTATGACTCTCTCTTCTCGGATTTCACATTGCTACCTCCTCCTTTGGTAAGTCTTGATAAGCCTTGGTAAGCTTATTGATAAGCCGGTTAAACGTTAACGCCTTTGGGACTATGGTTATATCTACCTAGCCCTTATTTTCGGATTAATTATCATTACTCTTTATCTTGTTAAAAAGCATAACGCAGAGAATACAGAGTCAAGGGGAAACCGCTGAGATTCTCTTAGAGTATTCTATACAGCCCTTAAGAATCTCCGCGTCCTTTCTTTTCTCTACATCCTCTGCGTTATGCTTTTCAAGTTGAACGGCAGTCCATCTTTCCAAAAGGAGATCACTTCATGTCAAATTCTAAGTACATGTTTTCCTCAGAATCAGTAACAGAAGGTCATCCCGATAAGGTGGCCGACCAAATATCCGACGCCATTTTGGATGCCATGCTGACCGATGATCCCGACGCCAGGGTGGCTTGCGAAACCTTGGTCACCACCGGTATGGCCATTGTTGCCGGAGAAATCACCACCACCACCTGGGTTGACATCCCGGCCGTGGTGCGGAGCACTATCCAGGAAATCGGCTATAGCAACTCCGCCATGGGCTTCGATTGGGAAACTTGCGCCGTCATGACCAGCATCGACAAACAGTCCCCCGATATTGCCATGGGAGTCCAAAAAGGCGAAGACATGGGCGCCGGCGACCAGGGCTTGATGTTTGGCTTTGCCTGCGATGAAACACCCGTACTCATGCCCATGCCCATTTACTACGCCCACTTGCTGGCCCAGCGGCTGGCCAGGGTGCGGAAAAACGGTTCTTTGAGTTTCCTTCGCCCCGACGGTAAGTCCCAGGTAACCATTGAATACCATGGCGACAAACCTGTCCGGGTAGACACCGTGGTTATTGCCGCCCAGCATTCCCCAGACGTCAGCCTGAGCAAGCTCCGGGAAGCCGTGATCGAAGAAGTCATCAAAAAGGTCATTCCCGAGCACATGATTGATGGCGACACCAAGATCCACATCAACGCCACCGGTCGGTTCGTCATCGGCGGTCCCACGGGCGATTGTGGTTTGACCGGCCGTAAAATCATCGTGGATACTTACGGCGGCCAGGGCAGCCACGGCGGCGGTTGTTTCTCCGGTAAAGACCCCAGTAAGGTCGACCGCAGTTCGTCATATATGGCCCGCTATATCGCCAAAAACATCGTCGCTTCCACCCTCGCCACCAAGTGCGAGGTCCAACTGGCTTATTCCATCGGTGTGGCTGAACCGGTATCGGTGATGGTTGACACCTTCGGCACCAACAAAATTGACAACGACAAGATCAGCACTCTGGTCCGGGAAATATTCCCGCTGAAACCATATAAGATCATCAAACATCTTGACCTGTTGCGCCCCATATACAAGAAAACCGCCGCCTATGGTCATTTCGGCCGTGAGCTTCCGGAATTTTCCTGGGAAAAGACCGACCTGGCCGAGACTCTAAAAAATGCCGCGGGACTCTGTAGCTGCCGCTAACCCATTCCACTTTTCCGGGGCAGGCCGTTATGGCCCGCCTCGGCTTTTTAATTCTCTGGCAAGGAGATAAAATGAATTACGATGTCAAAGATATTTCCCTGGCCGATCACGGCCGCCTCCGGGTGGAGTGGGCCAATCAGGCCATGCCTGTGCTAAACTTAATCAAAGATCGTTTTGCTAAGGAAAAGCCACTCAAGGGAGTAAGAATCGCCGCCTGTTTGCACGTCACCACCGAGACCGCCTGCTTAGCCGAGACTCTCCAGGCCGGCGGCGCCGAAGTCTTCGTCTGCGCGTCCAACCCCCTCAGCACCCAGGATGACGTGGCGGCCACTTTGGTCAAGCATTCTCAGATCCCCGTCTTTGCCATCAAGGGTGAAGACAGCGCCACCTATTATAAACATATCCACGCCGTGCTCGACGCCAAGCCCAATATCACCATGGACGACGGAGCAGACCTGGTCTCGACCATCCATTCGGAACGCCGGGAGGTTCTGGACAGTGTCAAGGCCGGCACCGAAGAAACCACCACCGGCGTCATCAGACTAAAAAGCATGGCCGCCAACAAGGTCCTGGCCTACCCCATCGTGGCCGTCAATGATGCCGATACCAAACATTTCTTTGACAACCGCTATGGAACCGGCCAAAGCACCGTGGACGGCATTATTCGCGCCACTAATCGGCTCATCGCCGGGAGCGTTTTCGTGGTTTGTGGTTATGGCTGGTGTGGCCGCGGTGTCGCTCTGAGGGCCCACGGCATGGGCGCCAACGTCGTCATCACCGAGGTAAATCCTCTCCGGGCCATAGAGGCCGTTATGGATGGTTACCGGGTTATGCCTATTGCCGACGCGGCCAAGATCGGTGATTTTTTCTGCACCCTGACCGGTGACATCAATGTTATCCGGAAAGAGCATTTCTCCATGATGCACGACGGGGCGATTGTCTCTAACTCCGGTCACTTCAATGTGGAGTTGGATCTGGTTGGATTGAAAGAACTGTCCACCGCGGTGCGGACGATACGGACCTTCGTGGAGGAATATACCATGAAGGATGGCCGCCGGATCAACGTCCTGGGTGAGGGCCGGTTGATCAACCTGGCCGCGGCAGAAGGACACCCCTCCAGCGTCATGGACATGAGTTTCGCCAATCAAGCCTTATCCGCGGAATATGTGGTCAAAGGCGACCACGTCCTGGAAAACGCCGTCTATCCCGTGCCCAAGGCCATTGACGAGGAAATC
>JADFYA010000034.1:13666-15683 GCA_015233285.1 Deltaproteobacteria bacterium
TCAAGGCCGGCGAGTATGAACTTAGCCCGACCATGAGCCCCTGGCAGATATTGGAGATTCTGGCGCTGGGCAAGGTGTTCATTCACCGGGTGACCATTCCCGAAGGCTTTACCGCCAGACAGATTGGCCTTCGACTGGCTCGGGAGGGCCTGGTATCGGAAAAGGCATTCATGAGCAAGGTCAATGACGCCGCCTACGCCGCCTCACTGGGGATGCCCGGCCCGACCCTGGAGGGGTATCTTTTCCCGGATACCTATAACCTGACCAAGTCCCAGACCGAAGACGACATCCTCAAGTTGATGACCGACAGGTTCAAAAAAACATTTGCCAGGTACCAGGCCAGAAAACCCCCGGTCAACTTGACCCTCCGGCAGGCCGTGATTCTGGCCTCAATCATCGAAAAAGAGACGGGCCAATCTGAAGAGAAGCCAAGAATCGCCTCGGTCTTCACCAATCGCCTGGGTCGGGATATGCCGCTTCAAAGCGACCCCACGGTCATTTACGGATTGAACGACTATGATGGGCACCTGACCAAGAAACAATTGACGTCCGACACTCCTTATAACACCTATACTCGAAAGGGACTCCCGCCGA
The DNA here is from genome assembly GCA_015233285.1 of Deltaproteobacteria bacterium. The sequence goes on from JADFYA010000034.1 coordinate 14,261, forward strand.
CGCCAATTGCCAACCCCGGCCAATCTTCGCTCGAAGCCGTGTTTTTTCCGGCCAAAGGGCAAGATCTCTACTTTGTTTCCAAGAATGACGGCACCCACTACTTTTCCCGCACCTTACAAGAACATAATCAAGCTGTTATAACCTACCAGAAAAACCGTGGTGAATAACCAGGGGCTGGAACGGCTGAAGAAGTATTTATTTTCTATAAGGCTAGGCCCCGTTTGTCCAGACGGCTCCAGCCTTGGTTTTGCCGGCCCAAGTTTAACCTTGTGGCTGGACCATCGGTAGGTAAACGGCGAAAACGGTCCCTTGTCCCGCCTTGGAATCGACCACGATTCGGCCCGAGTAGTTTTCCACGATTCTCAGGCTGATGGCCAACCCCAATCCGGTCCCGCGCTCTTTGGTCGTGAAAAACGGAATAAACAGACTATCCAGGTCATCCGGGGCAATGCCTTCTCCGGTGTCTTCCACCTCAATCACGGCGGTGGGTACTTCATGCCCAAGATAAATGGTCTTTTTTTCATCTTCCCTGGTCGTTACGGTAATGGTCCCGCCGGCAGGCATGGCGTCTGTGGCGTTAGCCAACAGATTCCAAAGAACCTGCCTGAGCTGTTCAGGATCAATGTCGACCACCAGCCGCGGCGTCAGGTAGGATTTTTGGACGATTACCCGATCTAAATTAGTTGAATTATTATATACATCGAGCGTTTCATCCACTACCTGTGAGATATCGATGGGTACACCTTTGGGCAAATCCGGTTTCGACAAAAGAAGAAACTCCTCGACCAAATGATTCAGCCTATCCACTTCCCGGACCACGATATCCATCAGTCTTTTGTTGACCGGTGTTAAGTCTGGTTCGTTTTGCAGGACCTGGACCGAACCGCTAATCGAGGCTAAGGGGTTTCTGATCTCATGGGCCACCCCGGCGGCAAGCTCTCCGGCTACGGCTAACCGGTCAATTCTCTTGACATGTTCTTCCATCTCCTTGAAGCTGGTCCGGTCATTAAAGAGCAATATCCGGCCTACCTGCCGCCCATTGGGGTCATACAACGAAGACTGAGAAAAGCTTAAGAATAGTCTCTGTCCTCCGGTCCGGGCGAACGGGACGTAATCCCGTCGCTGGTCAAGGGTAAGACCTTGAGGAATGGATTCCGTACGGATTAACTGGCCCAGTCCAGGGAAAATTTCTTTTATGGGCCGGTTAAAGAGATGACTAAACGGCTGTCCGATAATCTGTTCCGCGGCCCGGTTCAAGTAGGTGATGCGCAGCTCATTGTTCAGGGTGATCAACCCACTTTCCAGGCTCTGAATGATGCTGTCGCTAAAAATGGACAACTGATCCAAATCCAGTTGTTTCGCTCTTAACATCACCTGAGTGTTTTTCATCTGCAAAGACAGGTAGCTGGTCAAAAATGCCACA
>JADFYA010000350.1:0-3679 GCA_015233285.1 Deltaproteobacteria bacterium
GATCCCATCCCGGCCGTAGAAAAATTCTATGAGCATTATCTGGAAGCGGAAGCCGGTGGGCCTGTGGAGGACTTCGCCATGTCCCGGCGGAGCGCGGCGGGACTTTATTTGCTTGAGGACGCCCTGGCCGGCGGCGGCTATGCCCCGGAACTGGTCAAGGGCCAGATCATCGGTCCGTTCAGCCTGGGCATGTCCTTATTCGATGAAACCCGCCGGCCGATCCTCTACCATGACCTGCTCGGTGATGTCGTGGTCAAGGGCCTGGCCATGAAATCCATCTGGCAGGCCAAGAAGCTCCTGGGTATGGGCGGCCGGGCTTTCTTGTTTGTGGACGAGCCGGTCCTGGCCTCCTTTGGGTCTTCAGCCATGATTACCATTTCGCGCGAGGAAGTCATCAGCAAGTTCAACGAGGTGATCAACGGGGTCAAGGCCCTGGATGTGGTCACCGGGTCGCATTGCTGCGGCAACACCGACTGGGCCATGCTCATGGAGACCGAGGTGGATGTGGTCAGTTTCGACGCCTTCAATTACATGGAGACCATGACCCTTTACCCGGCGGCCCTAAAGCGGTTTTTTGACCGGGGCGGGGCCCTGGCCTGGGGGATTGTGCCCAACGTGCCGGAGGTGATGGACATGGATGCGGCATTTCTGCTGCAACGTCTGACTGCAGGCGTAGCCGGCCTCACGGCGAAAGGATTGGACCAGGATATGATTTATGAACGAATGTTTATCACCCCGGCTTGCGGCACCGGCACCTTGTCCCTGGCTCAGGCCGAACAGGTCTACTCCCTGACCCGGCAGGTCTCGGACAGCGTCCGGGCCAGATAACCTGATCAACTCATTTTGTTCCATTCAGGGAACATTAACAAAGGAGACCATATGATTGATCCTCGAATGGCCAGGCTGGCTGAAGTGCTGGTCAATTACTCGTGCAAGGTTCAGGCCGGGGAGCGGGTCTTGATCGAGGCCTTTGACTTGCCGGAAGACTTCATCATCTTGCTGGTCAATGAAGTCCTGCGGGCCGGGGGGGCTCCCTTCGTGGAAATTCGGCAGAACCGGGTTATGCGCAGCCTGTATAACGCAGCCTCGGAAGAATGGATGAAAGAATGGGGCGACATCGAGCTATATCGGATGAAAAAGATGAATGCCTACATCGGGCTGCGGGGCAGCCACAATAATTCCGAACTGTCCGATGTCGACCAGGAAAAGCTAAATATCGCCAATAAATTCTACAGCAAGCCGGTTCATTCTGAGCAACGCGTCAAACACACCAAATGGGTCGTCACCCGCTGGCCCACGCCGGGAATGGCTCAGCAGGCCAACATGAGCACCGAGGCCTTTGAAGATTTCTATTTCAAGGTCTGCACCCTGGATTACTCCAAGATGTCCCGGGCCATGGATCCGCTGGCTCAATTGATGGACCGGACGGACCAGGTCTTGATCACCGGACCGGGCACCAACCTGTCCTTTTCCATCAAAGATATCCCCTGCCGAAAATGCGACGGCCTGCGGAATATCCCGGATGGCGAGGTCTACACCGCCCCGGTCAAAAATTCAGTGAACGGAACTATTCAGTATAACGCCCCGACCATATTCCAGGGCAGCTCTTTTAACAACATTCAGCTTGAGTTCAAGGATGGCCGGGCCGTCCGGGCTACCGCCGGAACAGCCGCGGAAACGGCCAGGCTGAATCAGATTCTCGACTCCGACGAAGGGGCCAGGTATGTGGGTGAGTTCGCCTTTGGCTTTAACCCGCACATCACCCAGCCCATGCGGGACATTCTGTTCGATGAGAAAAGATCGCCGGCTCTATTCATTTCACACCGGGCCAGGCTTACGAACAAGCCGACAACGGTAACCGGTCCCAAATCCACTGGGACATGGTTCTAATCCAAACCGAGCTATACGGTGGTGGAGATATTCATTTCGACGGCGCCCTGATCCGAAAAAACGGACTTTTCGTCTTGCCGGAGCTGACCGGATTGAACCCGGATCAGTTGATTTGAGCTGACTGAACCTGGGCCTAAAGTTCCAATTTGACCTGATCCTGAAAGACGAAGGATGCCTCCAGTTGGTTGATATCTTCGATCGTCTCGGTGATGTGTTTTTTGGGCCGACCGTCCAGGCCGAGGAATTTGATGGCCATAAAATTCAACAAATCCAGCCGATCCAGGGGCTGGAGGCGAACGACCTGGGCCTGAAACTGGAACGGAGGCCGTTTATCCACGCTGCAAGCATAGTAGGCAACCTCGCCCATCACCGGGGCCTTAGCCGGGGAGAGCATCCGATAGGACAGCAGCATGCCGCCTTCAGATAGATTCTGGACTCGATAGACGGGGCTTTGAGGCATGGACACTCCGGTCTGGGAGCATTGCACCACCTCAATCGGGAGCAGGCTGGGCAAGTCATACCTGGAGTTGAAGCGTAGGTCGGTGGGGTAAACGCTCTGAGGCAGGGTCAGGCAGATGGCCGGCAATGCCACCTGTCTGGTCGTTTCAAGTTTCTCCGGCAAGTCCAGCACGGTCGATTTAAACCCGATTCTTTTGATCACGTACCCACTTTCGGAAACCCGGCTAATCAACAAAGTCACTTCCAGCTCCCGTTTGACCATACTCCAGGCCAGGGGGGGATTTGTCTGGGCGATGATTAACCGGTGTTCCTCCAGCCCGTACACTTTGGATTCCCGGACATCCAGCATGGTCCTTTGTTGATCGCGATCCAAGACCAGGCTCAGCTCTTGGTCCGACCGAAAGATCGCCTTCAATTGTTCTGCCGTCATCTTTGAAGCCATATGTCACTCCGTTTGATCACCCAAGAAGCCGCCGACTCGTCCTCCGCTTGAATGCTTAATTGACAAACTAGCTGAAAACGTATAACATAAGAACTCTTTTGTTGGCAACACCAAATGGTCCCTATCGGAAATATCTTCAGGAGAAACGGACATGCCGGATAAAGCGTTTATCATTACAGATATGCTTAATGATTTCATCGATCCCCAGGGGACGCTCTACCTCGGTCCGACGGGAGAAGACATTATTGCGCCGGTCAAAAACAGGATCGAAGAGATGCGCCGGCAAGGAGCCCTAATTATATTTATTTGTGACGCCCACGCCGAGGACGACCTGGAATTTAATATGTTTCCCGCCCATGCCATCAAGGGTCAATGGGGCGCGGAAGTCATTCCGGCCCTGGCCCCCCAACCGGGTGACCAGATCGTGTTCAAGACCAGATACAGCTCCTTTTTTGGTACCAATTTAGAGCAAGTTCTTTTGAGAGAAGGGGTAAAAGAGGCATACCTGGCTGGGGTTTGCACCTCGATCTGCATTATCGAGACAGTGTCGGATCTAAGACAGCGCGATTATCCCACTTATGTCTTTGCCGACGCCGTGGCTGATTTTGATCCGGCGGCCCACGATTACTCCCTGAAACGGATGGAAACCATCTATGGGGCCAAATTGATCTAATATCTCCATGATAAAAAGATACTTTTTCCCCTTAGCGCGCACCGTTCAACTCGGACCCAGCAACCAGAAACACGTAACCCGCAACCCGAACCACGCAACATCACATGGGAAACATATGGATCGGATATTGATTGTGGACCGGGATGAGGCGTCGGCCCAGCGCATTATCCGGCTCCTGTCCGCTGATGATCGCAAGTTGACCTTTTTTACCAACC
>JADFYA010000350.1:3734-4121 GCA_015233285.1 Deltaproteobacteria bacterium
AACGAAACCAGATTTCTCTCGGAACTCCGGCGGACCGTCCCGGATGCCTCTCTGGTCGTGGTCACGGACGCGCCAGATTTCCACTCTACGGTCAAATCGTTCCGGCTTGGTTGCCTTGATGTCATCTCCAAGACCCAATCCGATCCTTCCCTGGCCAATAAACTTCGGAAGCGGTTAAAAGAACACCAGGCTAAGAAGAAGAGATTACATGAGCAAGAGGTCGCCGGCCTCAAAGCACAGAAGCTTCAAGCCATCCTTGACCAGGCCGAAATCGGCATCTATGTCCTCGACCGTGATTATCGGTTGCTATCCCTAAATAAGTACATGAAAAAACTGGTAGGCGTCACACCCAAGAGTCCCGATGTGACCTTTTGTTATGATCTTTTT
>JADFYA010000351.1 GCA_015233285.1 Deltaproteobacteria bacterium
ACTATGTGGTCATCTTTGACGAGGCCGACCCCGGGGCGATCATTCGAGAAATCCTGCCCCACGTCCTGGTCAAGGGGGCTGACTGGCCTGAAGATGCCATTATCGGGGCGGATACGGTCAAGGCCGGCGGCGGTCGGGTCGTTCGAGTCCCTTTAACCCCCGGCGCCTCCACCACTGCCCTGATCGAGGAAATCACCCGCCGCTACTGCCGCCAACCCCATTCGGCCTGACCCCCACAATTTCGTCCGCTTGCCCTGGTTGTCATCAAGAAAAATCTTGACAAAATTTTAAGCTTGAGATACTCGTTCGTATACGAAGGAGTTTAACCACCATGAATAAATTTCAAAACCCTGTCCCGGACTGCGTCATTTTTTTCCTGGCCAAAGCCTATCAGAAGGCCCATGCCCATTTCAAAAAACAACTGCAACCCTATGGCCTGACCAATATCCAGCACCTGGTCCTGGAGGGCCTCTGGTATGAATCCGGACAGACTGCCGCCGAGCTGGGCGAGTTTCTGATTCTGGATAAGGCCACCCTGTCCGGGGTGCTGGACCGGATGGACAAGGCGGACTGGATCAGGAAGGTGGCGGACCCGGAAGACGGCCGCATCTTCAAACTGTTTCCATCTGAACGGGCCAATGCCCTCAAAGAGGAGCTGATCGCCTTAAGGCAGCGGACCAATGAAGAGATTTTGTCGCCCTTTAGTCTTGAAGAACAGGTGCTGTTAAAGAGGCTGTTAAAGGATATGTCCTAATCCCGCCGGCGGAGTATAATCTTTACCGGGCGGCCCGAATTTTTTTTATCACTAAAGTTCGCATACAAACAGTACCGCCGGAGCCTGGGGAGGCATCCTGATCCGGCCCGGCCCAAACCGAATCAACATAAGGAGGCCCACATGCGGCTATTCAATCCCAAACAAGAGACCTTCCAGAGCTTAGACGAGCATTCACGGCAAATCATGCTCAAAACCATCGCCTTCTTTGAAGACAAAGGCAAAAAAGTGCTCAAAGAGGAGGACCATGAACGCCGCTGGTATTCCGATTTTTTAGGCTTTCTTAAGGAGAACCGTATCTTTTACAGCCTGCTGACCCCAACGGCGGAGGGGGGCACAGATCCGAATACCCGCTGGGACAACCACCGTAATTGTGCCTTTAACGAAGTCTTGGCCTTTTATAGTTTATCCCACTGGTATGCCTGGCAGGTGACCATCCTGGGGCTGGGGCCGATCTGGATGAGCAAAAACGCCGCCGTTAAGCGGAAGACGGCCCAGTTGCTCAAAGACGGCGGTATCTTCGGTTTCGGCCTGTCCGAAAAGGCTCATGGGGCCGACCTCTATGCCACGGAGATGATGCTGACCCCGATGCCGGACGGATCCTTCCGGGCCGACGGCGGCAAGTACTACATCGGCAATGGAAACGAGGCGGCCCTGTTATCCGTTTTTGGGAAAAACTCGGACACGGATGAGTTTGTTTTTTTCCCGGTCGAAACCCGGAATGAGAACTATAGGTGCATCCAGAATTTGTGCAACTCCCAGATGTACGTCTCCGAGTTCGAGCTGACCGGCTATCCGGTCAAATCCGACGAGGTTCTGTCCAGCGGATCGGACGCCTGGGATGCCGCCCTGAACACGGTCAATGTCGGGAAATACAACCTGGGCTGGGCCAGCATCGGCATCAGCACCCACGCTTTTTATGAGGCCATAAAACACGCGGCCAATCGAAATCTATATGGCAAATGGGTCACCGACTTTCCCCACATTCAGCAATTATTGACCGACGCCTTTTGCCGGCTGCTGTCCATGCGGCTGTTTGCCTCCCGGGCCGGCGATTACTTCCGCACCGCCTCGCTCCAGGACCGCCGCTATCTCCTGTTCAATCCCCTGGTCAAGATGAAGGTGACTACCCAGGGCGAAGAGGTGGTCAATCTCTTGTGGGATGTCATCGCTGCCCGCGGCTACGAAAAAGATACCTACTTCGAAAAGGCCACCAGGGATATCCGGGCCTTGCCCAAACTGGAAGGGACCGTTCATGTGAATATGGCCTTGGTCGTCAAATTCCTGGCCAATTATCTATTCAACCCGGCCCAGTTCCCGGAGATACCCAAGGTCACGGAACCCAAGAACGACGACTTTCTGTTCCAGCAGGGGCCGGCCCGCGGCCTGGGCAAGGTCCGCTTCCACGATTATAACCTGGCCTACGACAGCATTGATCAGCCCAATGCCAACATCCTGAAAGAACAGATCGGCCTGTTGAAACAGTTCCTGATGATGACCCCGCCCACGCCGGAGCAGGCCAAAGATATCGATTTCCTCCTCTGTCTGGGCGAGTTGTTTTCCGTCGTGGCCTACGGCCAGCTCATTATCGAAAACGCCCGGATAGAGCACATCGAGGACGATTTGCTGGATCAGGTATTTGACTTCATGGTCCGGGACTTCTCCCGGCACGCCCTGACCCTCTACTCCAAGCCGAGCAGTTCGGAGAAGCAGATGGATTTCTGCTTAAAAATGATCAAGAAGCCGGTAGTGGATGTAGACCGGTTTAAGAGGGTGTGGGAGAAGCACGTCTATCCGATGAAGGATGCGTATGAGATGAACCCGTAAGGCCGACGGTTCTGGCTTTGCTTCTTCCATCACTGAATAACATAGAGAATAGATTGTTGCTGGTTACACGTTTTTTGGGGTTACCCCTTACTGCGGAGGGAATCTATGTATGAGAAGAGTTTGTTTGCCGGTTGGGGAGATATGGACTTCAACTCTCACATGAGAAATACGGCCTACCTGGACAAGTCCGCGGACGTTCGGATGATGTTCTTTGCCGAGAATGGTTTTCCGATCAGTGAATTCATCCGGCTCAAAATTGGTCCGGTGATTATGAAGGACGAAGTGGAATACTACAAAGAAATAGGCCTGCTGGAAGTCGTCAAAGTGACATTGGCCCTGGCCGCCCTTTCAGAAGACGGCAGTCGTTTTCATATACGTAATGAGTTTTTCCGGCAAGATGGAAAATTGGCTGCGAAGGTTATAAGTGCAATTGGCTGGCTTGATTTTGGAACGAGGAGACTTTCTGTTCCTCCAGAGGCTCTGCTGAGTGCGATGCGGTCACTTCCACGAACTGACGACTTCCAGGTTGTGCCCTCAAGGATAAAGTGATGGAGGGTAACAGAAGTTGAACTGCCGGCCGCTGCCCCAAATAGGGCATGAAGTCTCATCCGGCGGCTGTTTCCGGCCTAACCCCCAGATATGGTCACCTTAAACTGTAATTAAGCATAGCTTGAGTACGATGTCGAGAGTGACTGAGCGGGCTAAAAGGTTTCACAGCTTGTTGCGAAGGGATTCGGAAAGGTTTTCCTTCTGGAGGCGTCCGTCGGCAATGGCATCACCAAGTAGCTTTTTGATATCATTTTTTGTATATTTGACGTCCCTCTTCTGTCTGATTTCTTGCGCTATCTCGTTGGCCACTGTGCCAAGCGACCGGTATGTCAGGCCGGAGATATCTACGTGCCGGTTCTTGAGGTCCTCAACCCTTGTGATACCAGGAGTTGACAGGCATCTTATTCCCTGACTTTCAAGATAATCACGATCCAAGCAAACAACGTCTATCTTGTCACAATTATCACTGTTAGAAATTATGGCCAATACGGCCTCCGGCAACTCATACTCCGAGGAGATTTGCCATGTAGACAAAGCGTTCTGCGTGGTCTTCAAGCAATTGGTTACAGCGTCAGCGGATATGTCGGCATCATTGAAAATATCACCTTGCATCCATTTAGCTTTCGTAATCTTCCGAACCAGGAAAGGCATGTTAACTTAGATCCTCCTCCAAGTCTAAGACGACTTGGTCAATGTATTCTTGGAGCCATTCCTCCTGATCTTTTAATGTCCTTAGAATGTTAAGGGACTCTATCGTTCCCCAATTTTCAAAAGCCCTGACGCCACATTCTCGAACCTCGGCGTCCGGGTGGGCTAGCGCCATTTGGGCCATGATCAACCCTTGTGGAGATATGTCCATATGTAATATCACTTGCAGCAGACCGATCATGATTTTGAGGTCGGAAGAGTGATCAACAAACACTGAGTGTAACCACTCTCTTGTCA
>JADFYA010000352.1 GCA_015233285.1 Deltaproteobacteria bacterium
AATTTGAATGGAATGGCTTGTCCCATGGTCTGAAATGACAAAGTTGGATCAGGTAAGGTCTTTTCCGCCAGGACTCTGGCCTGCTTGGCCCCGACAGTTTGCCGCGCCGCCTGGAGTGATGGGTTCTGAGCCAGGGCGGTCTTGATCAATTCATCGAGGGTGACAGTCGCCGCGGCCTCTTGATGTCCTCGGTGATGATGGGACACATGGGAATCCTCGGCCGGATGGCTTGACTGAGTTCTGCCCAGGCCCGAGAGGCACAGAATGATAACCATAGCCATAATGGAGGTAAGCTTCCTGATGTACATAGTCTTTTCCCTCAATCGTATCCTCTGGGAGATGGATTATCTATGTCACCATAGAGATTGACTCTTGGCCTTGCCCAAAATACTAAGAAGGCATGGGAACCCTATGATGTAAAAAGCGCCAGGTCACGCACGCTTTCGACGCTTCTCAAGAAAATAAATCTAATCTTTACATTTTTGCCCCAAACAGGCAAGAGAATCATGAATTAACGGACTCGGATCATGCTTGATTGGGAATATCCTGACGTTGCCGTTTCTTATAGCCGGGAGGGTCTTCGTGGGATCGATTAATTTTCTCCGTGACCTGGCGGATTGAAACGCAGACGCACAACCCTCTACTTCCCAGCATAGGCAATTTGGATAGACCGATGGCTACCGGAAACTCGGAGCCGTCTTGGCTCATTCCGCGCAGGTCAAAGGCCGGTGTCTCCATCTCACGTCCCACCCCTCCCTTCATGAAATTTTCCCGTTTGGACCCGAGCGTGGCCCGGTAGGCCGGGGGGACCAGGATGTCCACATTCCGGCCCAGGAGTTCTCCTGATTGGTAGCCGAATATGGTGTCGGTCATGGTGTTGGTCAAAATGATGATGCCCTGGTCATCCGCCACCAGGATTCCGTCCGGTGCCGACTCGATGATGCTACGGTACCAGGCTTCAGTTTCCTGCAACTGTTCTTGCTGTAGCAGGATTGACTTCGTCTGTTCTATAGAATCCTCCAAAAGCTGTTGGGTCTGGAGGTTGCGGGCGATGATTTCAAAGTTCATGGCCACCAGCGGCAGAAGTTCATCTAACAACGCCTGTTCCTCTTCCCCAAAAGACTTCAGCGTAGCCAGTTCGATCACCCCCAGGACATGGCCGGTTTGCACCACCGGCTGGAGGAGGACGGCCTTAGGGGTCGTCTCGCCCAGGCCCCAATTGATCCGTATCCGGGTCTCAGCGGTATCCGTGATCATAATCACCTTTTGTTCCAAGGCGCATTGCCCGACCAGCCCCTGGCCCAGGGCGAATTGGCGGCTTTGGCTGTCCATCCAGGCATAGCCGCCAACCGGTCTGAGATGGTTGGTAGATCCATCAAGGACGTAGAACACCCCGCAGTCTGCCCCCACCAAAGGGGTCAGCCGGGACATCAATTTTCGGGCCAGTTCCTCAAAGGACGTCGCTTGCTGGAGGTCTGCGGCTATTTCCGCCACTCGGGTCTTGATCTGGGAGCGCCACTCCAACATCCGGGCATTTTCTTTTAACCCTTGCTCGGCCTGCTCCCGCTTTCGGACGGCCCGACCCAGGTGGCGATTCCAGCTCAGGATGAAACAAATCACCAGGAGCAGGCCCGCTCCAACCGGGCCGACAGTGCCCCAATCGACCCCCTGATGATATTGAATAGACAACCAACGGTTTTTGATAGCCGTTTTTTCCTCCTCGGTCATACTGGCCAATGCCTTGTCCAAGGCCGAGGCGAGCAGCGGCCAATCTTTCCTAACCCCTATAGCCAAATCGTGAGTATAGGGGGTCTCTGCCGCGATCTTCAGGTTGACCAACCCCAGTTTGTCGATGGTGTATGAGACTGTGCCCAGGTTGTCGATAAAGGCATCCAACTTACCGGTGGCCAATTGGCGTAGGGAGGTTTCGATATCCGGCAACGGGACCAGGGACAGTTCGGGATGGTCGCGCTTCAAACTTGACTCCACCACCAGGCCTTTGACCACCCCCACCCTCAGTCCTGAAAGATCGGTGAGCCCCTTGACGGAGCGGTCCCGGTGAGTCACGATAACGGATGGAAAGCTGGCATATGGTCTGGTAAATATAAGAAATTTTTCCCTGTCTCGAGTCGGTGTCACCTTCGGGATAACGTCTATTTCACCGGTTTTTACTTTCTCCATCGCGTCAGGCCATTTCATGCCTTCCTTTGGAACAATCGTGAGGCCAAGACGGGCCGCAAGCGCCTCCACGAACCCGGCGCTGATTCCGGCATATTCACCCGTTTCGGTGATGAATTCAAAGGGCGGCCGGGCATCGTCAATGCCTAAGCGCAACTCCTTCCCGGCGAGGAAAGCCTGTTCTTCCGCCGTCAAATCAACCTTGGCGGTACTGCCGGCCGGCTCGGCCCCGACCAAAAGGGCAACCAAAACGAATGTTAGAATAGCTAAATAATGTTTCAGCATTTCAGGCGGCCCTTTCTATTGTTCTTTTTGCAGCCTATCCCGCAGGGACGTCAACAGTTCGGCCATCTCGTTGAATTTATATTTATTGACGAGATTAGACAGGCGAGCCATGTCACTCCTGTATTGCTCCGGCCATGAGAAGCCGGCGGCTTCCGCCATGGCGGCTTTTATCGGCTTGGGGCTGCGTTTCTGAACCAGGGGCACAAGCTTGTCCAGAAACAAAAGCAGAGAGGCTGAGTCGGCCGTCTGAGCCGTTTTGTCTGGTGCAGATGCTTCTTGGGGTGGGGCCATCCCGGCCAGGGCCGGCAGCACCGCCTGCAAATCCTCCTCGAAGGTTGCCAGGGGGCCGGCAATGTCGTCTCGGCCTTGTCTAATGGCTGCCTCCAGTTCTTCACCCGCCTGGAATAAGACTTCAGCCCCGATATTTCCAGCCACTCCTTTGACGGTGTGAGCCAGGCGCTGGGCCAGTTCCCGGTCACCGGCATCGAAGGCGGCCTTTATCCGGGCCGATGAATCCGGGTACTCATTGTAAAATTTGAGTAAAATGCTGCGATAAAGCTTCTTATTCCCCCCGACCCGCTTCAATCCCGCTGCTACATCGATCCCGGCCAGGGCCGGAATATCATTTTCCACGCCCCGGTCTGACTCCACAGCCGGAATAAATGATTCGCCGGCTGGTTCCGGTGATCTGTATTTGATCCATTTAAGCATGGCGGAAAAGAGTTCTTCCGTATTGATCGGTTTGCTGACGTGCCCATTCATCCCGGCTTCCATGGCCATGGCTCGGTCCTGGGTCATGGCGCTGGCCGTCATGGCGATAATGGGCAAGTCATTAAATCTATGATTCCGGCGAATCTCCCTGGCGGCTTGATACCCATCCATCACCGGCATTTGAATGTCCATCAAGACCAGATCATAGTCATGTGCTTTCACGGCCTCGACTCCTTTCTGCCCGTTTTCGGCAATGGTCACTTTGAGGCCGGCCTGCTCCAAGAGTTCCTGGGCGACTTGTTGGTTGATTTCGTTGTCCTCGACCAGCAGGATGTCGGCCCCCCGGATCGGCCGGGCCAGATCAGATTCCCGGTCAATTTTAGGCTGGACCAGTTTTTGGGTCTCAGTCCGGCCGAAGGCGTCAACAATGGCGTCGAACAGGCTGGAAGGCGAGACTGGTTTGATCAGTAACCCGTCCAGGCCGGCTTTCTCTGCATCTTTGACGGCTTCGTCCCGGGCATAGGCGGTCACCAGGATAATTTTAGGGGCTACCGGAAGATTGGACATCTTTTTAATCCGCCGGCTGGTTTCGATCCCGTTCATACCGGGCATCTTCCAATCCATCAGGATAATGTCATAGGGATGCTCCGGTGGGGCATTTTCCAATTCGACCAAACCGGCTTCTCCAGACGCGGCCAGTCTGACTTCAAGCTTCTGGGCCCGGAGCATCTCCGCAAAAATTTCCCTGGCCGTCCGATTATCATCGATAACCAAAGCCCGTTTGCCGGCAAAGGTATCGGAGCCGTGGCGATTTTCTTTCTTGTGGCCGGAACCCAGGCCGAAAACGGCTTCGAAAATGAAAGTGCTGCCGACACCCGGCTCGCTCTCCACCCAGATTTCTCCGCCCATCAGGTTGAC
>JADFYA010000353.1 GCA_015233285.1 Deltaproteobacteria bacterium
ATCCCAATCGAAGTGTTTAAAAACCAAGGCCTTTATACTTTTACACCGGGCCAGGAATATAGAGTATTTGAAGAACGACTAATGCGAGAGATAGTCTGGCTTCGTTGTAATGTGAAGAGGAGTGGAAGAATACTGAGGGATAGTTATTATAAACTGCAAGCTGACCAGACCCAACCTGTGACTGTACAGAACTGACCCAAATAGATTTGTCATGATATGTGAACAATTACTAATGCCCTAAATTTATGTACTAAACCGCTGGTTCAAACTGACTCGTAACTGTACAGAACTGACCATTTTTTTCCTGTACAGGACAACCATATAAAGCCTGTATTATATTCTCTGAAAATCGAGGGAATGTAACGCAGGCTTTTTCATTTTCAACATGCACAGGAGGAAATCTCTATGGAGACCCAAACGAATCAGCGGCCACAATGGCTTGATGACAAACAGGTGGCCGAGATGACCGGACTTGGCCTGCAAACTCTACGGAACCACCGTTTTACCAGACAGGGAATGCCATACGCCAAAATCGGAAAAACCGTTAGATACCGCCTTGATGATGTTGTTCGATTCATGGACGCCCACAGAATTGTCCCGGAAGCGGCGCAGGCGCAGTCATGACTACCAAACAAATGTGCCCCTCACGTGGTCGAGACGGAGGGGCAAGGCGGTTCCCGGTGGCAAACCGGGGCGAGATGAAGAGCAGTCGGGACGGGATAACGTCCTTTCTGTGCTCAGAATTTAAGCGTTTTTGGTCGATCTGTCAAGCGTTTTTGGAGTGACGTAATGGGTATTTCAGCAATTGACGCATTTCGTGAAGCCTGCGGCCAGGCCGGGTATCTGATCCCTGAAAAAATAGTTGCCGATAACAGTATCCAGCGGTTTGACATCGAGAAAAAAGGCAACAAGGCCGGGTGGTGTTCCGTAGTCCTAATTGGCGAGGTCTATCTTGGCCTTTGCCGAGATTGGCGCGGCCAACTCCCTCCCGTTGATTGGTCCTCACGGAAAAGGTCTGATTGGACACCTGAACAAAAGATAGAGTTCGTCAAGAGGATGCAAGAAATCGAGGCCCAAGCCAAGGCCGAGAAAGAACAAAACCAGAAGGCGGCGGCAGTCAAGGCCCGGAAAGTCTGGGACCAGGCGAAGCCAGCGCCCGATGATCACCCGTACTTGAAGCGCAAGCAGATCAAGCCCTACGGCACCCGGATTGACGACAAAGGCAACCTGCTTGTCCCGATCTATAATGAAGCTGACGACCTGATTTCTATTCAAACGATTTTCCCAGTGAAACCAGCCACAGGGTCAGATAGTGGTTCTTCCCAAACGCCAAGACCGGCGGAGGTTATTTAGTCCTCGAAGGGACGAATCCACCTAAAGGCGACGGCATAATTAACGTCGGTGAAGGCTTTGCGACGTGTGCCTCAATTGCCGAAGCTACCGGAGGGACCGTGTTCGTGGCTTTCAATGCCAACAATCTCATGGCCGTTGCTCAGATCGCCCGGAGGGAACACCCGGATGCCGAGATCATCATTTGTTGTGACGATGACCGATTCAAACCTCAGAATACAGGCCGGACCAAGGGCCAGGAAGCGACCAAGTCAATTGATAGGGCAAAGATAGTTTGGCCGGTATTCAAGAACCCAGAATCAAAAGGAACTGATTTCAACGATCTGGCGGTTGAAGAAGGCCCCGAAGTAGTCCGGCGGCAAATAGCCGAAGCCAATGCCCCGGCACCTAAAAGTGAAAAGAAGAAAAAAAGCCAAGCTGACCAACTAATTGATGTGTTTGTTAATAACGGTGGGCAGTTATTCCATGACACCGAGAAAAACGGGTACGCCACACTAAGAATCAAAGACCATTTTGAAAACTATCCCCTTCGATCCAGGCACATCAAGCTTTTCCTGTCTAAAGCGTTTCGTTCAGAGTTTAAGAAGACGCCCAATTCTCAAGCGGTCAAGGACGCAATCAACGCCCTTGATGCAATGGCCGTCTACGATTTTCCACAATACCCCACTTGGGTTCGGGAGGGAGGAAATGAGCGCGACGTACTTTACGTTGATCTGGGCGGCGCTGATTGGCGTTTCGTTAAGATTACTAAAGATGGGTATGAAGTAAAATCAGATTGCCCTATAAAATTCATTCGGCCTAGCGGGTTACTGGAGTTGCCCGAGCCGGTCCCCGGCGGATCATTACATGACTTGCGACCTCTGACAAATATTCGCTCTGAAAAGGATTGGATTCTATTTGTATCGGCTCTAATTGACGCGCTGCGTATGAACGGCCCCAAGATGATTTTGATCTTTCAGGGCGGCAAAGGGTGTGGCAAAACGACAGCCTCAAAAGTGTTCAGAGGTGTTATTGACCCAAACAAGGCCATGTTACGGGTTACCCCCAAAGATGAGAGGGACTTGGTTATTGCCGGACAAAATTCGTTAATTTGCTGCTTTGACAACTGTTCTGGGATTCAGGTTTGGCTATCGGATGGATTTTGTCGCATGAGTACCGGGGCTGGTCTCTCTACACGAAAACTGTACACAGATGATGAGGAGCAAATATTCTCATTAAAGAAATCAATTGTACTGAACGGGATCGATCAAATCGCCAGCCGGGGCGATCTTGCTGACAGAGCTATTGTCATCACCCTCCCGACCATGACCGAAACAACCTACCGACCTGATCACGAAATAGAATCCGAATTTCGAGCAATATTACCCGGCGTTCTGGGGTCACTATTCAGAGTTGTGAGCCATGCCATGCGGAACCTGCCCAGCACTACGCTAAGTCACTGCCCACGAATGAGCGATTTTAGCCATTTCGTTGTAGCAAGCGAGACTGCCGGACTATGGGCACCTGGCCAATTCCTTGAGGCGTACATGGAAAACAGAGACGAAGCGAGTACGGCCACCATAGAAAGTGATGTTGTCGCCCAGGCCCTATTGAAATTTGTTCTGAAAAAAAATGATTGGGTCGGATCAACAGGCGAACTCTTAAATCAACTTGATGACGGCCTGTATTGCCCTGAATCTACCCGGCGGTCGAAATCGTGGCCGAGAACCCCTGAGGGATTGTCGAACCGGATTGCCAGATGCGAAGGTGAATTAGCCCGACGCGGCGTAATCTATGATGCGAATTTCGGAAGGCGGGATGGCCGAAAACTGAAGCGCCTATTTCTCGATAATTCGGAGCGGTTCTAAAATACTCCTCCGATTCCTCCCCCCAAAATTACCATCACCACAGTTGGGGTGTGTGCCTGGGAGACGGCGCAAGTGGGATACAACTAAACATATAACGTAACATGTGGGAAATACGTCAAAGGGTCAGTTGTGATAGGTTTAGGGGCCGTCCATTTCCTACTCGCTCGGCCACACTTTGGACGAAATTTTTCTCCCAGTCGGAAAGCTCCGGCCAAATTCTCTTGATCTGCTCAATTTTGGAAAGCCACGACGTCGATTGCTGGGCCGTGGATTCAGCCGAAACGATATACTTGACCGTGGTCCGCGAAGCCATGATCTCGGGCCAGGTTAGTTTATTGGCTTTAAGCAACTCGTTTGCCCGGTTGACCGCGGCCAATTTCTCGCCGTCAAAGTTGCTCCCCGTCATTCCCAGAATCTTTGTCAGCTTGTCGATTATCTCAGGCTGAATTGCTTTCATGTCGTACCCACCATGTTTTGATTTGTTGAACCCTGGCCCGGAATTCGTCTGTCGTCAGTGGCCGGCTTGCTGTGATTTGTAACTGTTCAAGGAATCTCTCATTCAACTTGAAGTACCTCACGCCGTCTATGATCCAGTCCCGGCTATCGGCGATGATGAAATGCCTGGCCGTCGGCATGTGGACATAGATATTCTCCGGGCCTCGGTCTTCGTGTTGATGGTCTGGGAATGATTGGTCAGGGTCCGGGGCCGCCTCGGGTACGACTACCGCGCCGTCACTCCGTAGCATCCTCATCAACACAGATTTGTGGTGGGTAATCGTTGCCCGTAGACCGGCGTCGAGGATGGCCCGAGGGGTGACCTTAAGATCGACTCCTTCCGCTGTCAACGTCCCGCCCCGCCGGGTAACCTCTTCAAGA
>JADFYA010000354.1 GCA_015233285.1 Deltaproteobacteria bacterium
GTTCGGGTTGGCTTTAGATGAGTCCTTTAACCTGATGGGGGTTAAAGTCATCCCAACCGGGGTGGGGAACACCGAGGTCCAGGTAAACACAATTAAGGATCTCAAAGTCACCGGGTTTGCCGGCACACCCAGCTTTCTTAAGGTCATCGCCGATCGGGCTGAGGAGTTAGGGCTGGATTTGAAAAAGGATTTTCATCTCAGAGTGGGTTTTGCTGCGGCGGAAATGTTGCCTGAATCCCTACGCTCATCCCTGGAGGATCGATTCGGGATGATTCTTCGGCAGAGTTATGGCACGGCCGACGTGGGGTGTCTGGGTTATGAATGCCGGTGCAAGAACGGGATGCACTATCCTGATAAAGTCATTGTGGAAATAGTTGATCCGGTCACCGGTAAGCACCTTGGCCCAGGCGAAATCGGGGAAGTGGTGGGCACCGTTTTCAATCACGTTTATCCTCTTATTCGTTTCGGATCCGGTGACTTAGCTTATTACACCGATGAGCCGTGCGATTGTGGCCGAACTACCCCGAGGATCGTGAAAATTGTCGGCCGGGTCGATCAGGTGACGAAGGTCAAAGGGATGTTCATCCATCCTGGTCAGGCTGCCGAGGTGGCCAATAATTTTCCGGAAATTTCCCGGTATCAAATTGTGGTTACCCGGCAAGAGCACAAAGACATCATGACCTTCGTGGCCGAATTGGCGGATAATCCGGTGGATAAGGTTGGCCTGGCCGAAAAGATTGCCGCATTCATGCCCAGCATTCTCAGGATCAGGGGTGAAGTGCGTTTTGTCCCCCAGGGGACCATTCCTGCCGGCGCCAAAATCATCGACGACCAACGGGTCTGGGACTAGTGGAGGATAACCTGTGGTAACAAATATAAACTACCGTTAAGATGTACCTCCGTCATGCTTCTTATCTGCTCACAATGGGGCGGGAAAACCGTCCCGGGTGAGCCGTGTCGCCGCCGGGTCAGTCTGACCAGATGTACTCACGGGGGGTGAGGCGGCTTCTTTCGTGGGGCAGTCAAGTTTTTCGTGAAGGATTTGGACGAGGTCGCATTTGGTGAGATTTACTTAATGGTTGCTCTTCATTCGTAGGCTTCGTCATGGTGTTTAAGGCTTTCAAAAATAACCATTTTTTCTTCTTCAATGATTCGAAATATTAAAACAAAACTGCCTAGATGCGCTCGGCGTTTGTTTTTCAAGATATTACGCAATGTTTTGTAATGATGAGGGTCTTCTAAGATTGCCTCCATCTTGTCTTCCAGCTTTTCTTGCAAATCAAAATTCGACCTGATTTTTTTAAGGTCTTTTTTGAATTCTTTTGAAAATTCAGAATTATATTTGGTCATCTTCTTCCCAAAGCTTTTTTAAGAACGCCTCCCTTTCCTCTTTCGTTCGGCAAAAAGTAGAATCACTTTTGTCGTATTCTCTATCTCGCCGCTCCATTTCCGCTATAAACTCCGGCCTGAATTTTTCTTCCGGCGGGTAGTCGGTATCGTCCTCATGCTCCGGCTGAATTGTGATTGTGAAAGTCCACTCCGGAGAAAAACCAAGCTCTTTTAAAAAGCCGGCTGGGAGCTTTCTTCCCTCAACGTGCTCGATTGTTTTTGCTGTCGGCATTGTTTTCAAAGCCTCACTATGAAATTGTAAAAGCTGCAGATGGATTAGCAGTAACACGTCATTGCCGCGCCGCCGTCGGATTAGTCTGACCAGATATACTCACGGGGGTTGAGGCGGCCAAGGGCGCAATAGACCTCATAGGAGATGGTTCCGGCGGCCGTGGCGATTTCTTCGGCCCTGATCCGGGCCGGGCCCTGTTGACCAAGAAAGACGATCTCGTCACCGGGGAGGACTTCCGGAACTTGAGTGACATCAAACATGGTCAGGTTCATACACACCGACCCGATTAAGGAAACCCGCCGGCCTCTAATCAGGGCCACCCCCTTGTTGGATAGAGAGCGGAAAAAACCGTCCCGATAACCCACCGGGGCTACCGCCAGACGCATCCGGCTCTGGGCGCGGAAGGTGCAGCCGTAGCCGATAGCCGCTCCGGCCGGGATTTCTTTGAGTTGGATGACCCGGGACTTGAAGGTCATGGCCGGTTTGAGGGTGGGGGACTGATGAGAGCAGTCTCTGGGCCGGGTCGGCGGTGAACCATACAGGGCGATGCCCGGCCTGACCAGATCCAGCCTGGCCGTGGGATGGTACAGCAGGCCGGCACTGTTAGCCAGGTGCCACATCGTCCCCGGCGGGCAACTGGTGGCGGCCAGTTGATCTGTCACCGACTGGAAACGGCCTTCCTGTACTCGGGTGTAGTCCACCTCCGGGCCATCGGCCTCAGCCAAATGAGACATCACCGCTTCCACTGACAAACCTTCCAGGGCAGAGATACTCTGGATAAAATCAACGGCTTCTTCGATAGTCACGCCCAATCGGCCCATCCCCGTATCTACCTTAATGTGAACCCGGCAAGAACGGCCTGATTTCACAGCCGCAGCAGCCAGGCACCGGGCGGTAGCCACATCCCAAATCACCGGGCTCAGCCTAAGCCGAATCACTTCTTCCGCATAGCCGGCCGCCACGCCCCCCATCAAGACGACAGGCAGATCCAGGCCGGCGGCCCGGATAGAGACGGCCTCCTCCAGATCAAATACTCCCAGGAAATCAGCTCCAGCCTCGGCGAATACCTGCGATGCCGGGACTAATCCGTGACCGTAAGCATCAGATTTGACTACGGCCAGCATCTTTACGCCCGGCCCGGCCAGGGCTTTTAGCGTGACCAGGTTATGCCGCAAAGCGGACAGATCGATCTGGACTAGTCTGATGGGTTGTGTCTCCGTTGATGTCATAGGGTATCCGATTACCAAAGAGAAGCGGTGACTCTCGGGTTTTCTGCCTAATGGTTTTTGAAAGCGACGTGTTATCGTAACTATCTTTGGATAGCTGGTCAAGACATTATCGTGTCGATGTTGAATTGACCGGTTTTTCCTGAATGAGTTGCCTAGGTTGGAAAAAACTGCCTAGACGTAAGGCATCTTAAGAACGACCGTTATCTTGCAATAATTCCTTTAAAATCAGCATAATAAATCTGAAACTGAGTCATGGCACATCTCTTGCTTAAGCAAAGATAAACCAGAATGAGGATACCCAGATGACTCCTAATTATAATATTTATGGACCAGGCAATTTTCAGGCTGACGTGAGCCTCCATGATTCGTCAAGAAACAATACCTCACAGTCGGACACCTCCTTCGCCTCCGTGTTGCATCAAAACATGATGGCCGGGAGCAATCAGGCTGGTGAGAGACGAAGTCAATCGGTCAAGCCCGAGTCTATCCAAAATAGGATGGTGCGGAACATCACGCAAGGCGCGGACAAAATGGTCGCCCCCCAGGTTGCCGGATCGGAACGAACTGAAAAGCGAGAGGCTGTTATCCGGGATGCCTTGATGCAACTGGGGCTCACCGCCGATCAGGCACAACAGCTTATCGCCAAGTATTTTCAAAGCCCCAACACCGGATCAGGTGGAGATGCTGATAGTAAGTCGGCCGGCCTGCAAACTGATAAAGATAAAATGTTAGCCGCACTGGGTGATAACAGCAGCCCGGCATTAAAGAATATTCAGACGGAGAAACAAAAGGCCTTGGCTCTGGCCGGTACCCTGCCTAAAGGGCTGGGGTCGGATAATGACCGGGTCAGCGATCAACAAATATTAACGGCATTGAACAAGATGTTCAAATCCGACGGTTCGACCGATGTTATGGGCGCCCAACAAGTCTTGGCCCAGGCGGCGACCCGCTTACAACAGGGGAGCAGTCAAACTCCGGTTTCCGTTGACACGACTGAATTGAACCGCACGGTGGCCGGCCTTGAAACCCTTTCCCATAAGTTGACCGGCCAAGACGGTGCTCCGGGGACCAAAAGCCTTAAAGATTCCATAGACCAGATTGACAAGGCTATGCAAAAAGGGGCAGGGGGATTGACCGATAAAGAAAAAGAAGCTCTTGGTGTTTTACTTAATAAGTTTGCCCCTGGAAGTCAGGACGCCATCGACCGCCTGGCCCAGT
>JADFYA010000355.1 GCA_015233285.1 Deltaproteobacteria bacterium
GGCGGTGATTACCCGATATAATTCCGATCTGGCCAATGACCTGGGAAATCTATTATCCCGGACCCTGACCATGGCCGTCAAGTACTTTGACGGGGTCATCCCCGAGGCAGGTAAGGACAAGTCTGCAACCGACGGTGAACTCATGGCTACGGCTCTGGCCGCGACCAGGGACTACCGGACGTACATGGAAGATCTGGCGTTTCACCGGGCCATGAGCACAGTCTGGGAAGTCATCCGCCGGTCTAATCAGTACATCGTGGAAAGTGAGCCCTGGACTCTGGTCAAGCAAGGAAATCGCGGCAGACTGTCCGCTGTCATCTATAATTGCCTTGAATCATTAAGAACAATTGCCTGTATGGTGTATCCGGTGATGCCCCAAACCGCGGAAAAGATTTTTGCTTCTCTTGGGCTCGATCCAGAATTGGTCAGGTCGGGATTGGCCGGCTCAGACGACTGGGGGAGGCTCCCCAGCGGATTAACCGTGAACGTGCCCGAGCCTCTTTTCCCCAGGATCGAAACCAAAGAAAAGCCGGCCCCTCAGGTGGAGCAGAAACAATCGCCCAAGCCCAAAAAGGAGAAGAAAATTAAGAAAGCTATAGAGCCACCCGCCGAGATTACGATAGAGGATTTGCAAAAAGTGGACTTGAGATTGGCCCAGGTCATTTCGGCCGAACGGGTGCCGGGTGCGGATCGATTACTTAAGCTGGAGGTGGAAGCCGGGGGCAGGCGAACTGTCGTGGCCGGGATGGCCGAGTATTACACTCCGGAAGAGATCACTGGCAAGTCCGTCGTCTTGGTGGCCAACCTGAAGCCGGTCACGCTGAAAGGAATTGAGTCCCAAGGGATGATTTTGGCTTCCGAAAATGATCAGGGCCGCTTGTCTCTCCTGACTCTGGACGGCGGCGCCGGCAAACCTGGGGCCAGGGTCCGGTGATGGTGTGATGAGGTGGGAAGTGCAAGTCCTCCACGGGCAGCGGTGGTCGGAACCGCTAGCCCGAAGGCAAGGGCGTCTCATGCCGTTGGGTCAGAAGACTGAATTATTTGCTCTCCCTTTGTGGCCGATTCCAGAAGCGACTCGATAGAGAAACTCGAGTCGAGAGCATAGCGATTGCATGTGTCATTTAACACGCGCCAGGCAGCAGCATTTCGCTTTATTTGATCCCTTTCAGGGCGAATTCCACTAACTTTACCCCCACCGGGCTGAAGAAACTGATTCCGAAGATGACCAAACCGATCAAAGTCTTCATCAGCAGGCTGATAGACTTCAGCTCACCCTTTACCTCTTCAACGTCTTTTTTTGACGTTTCCCGCAGGGTATTGATGCTCCCTTTCAATTCGTTTTCCAGGGAGCGAATCGTTCCTTTTAATTCGTTTCCCTGGGAGTCAATCATTCCTTTTAGTTCGCTTTCCAGGGAGCCAATCATCCCTTTGAGTTCGTTTTCCAAGGAGCGAATCGTTCCTTTCAATTCGTTTCCTTGGGAGTCAATCGTTCCTTTTAATTGGGTTCCCTGAGAGCCAATCATTCCTTTCAATTCGTTTCCCTGGGCGTCAATCATTCCTTTGAGTTCGCTTTCCAGGGAGCGAATCGTTCCTTTTAATTCGTTTCCCTGGGCGTCAATCATTCCTTTGAGTTCAGCATTTGAGGTGCTTATTTTGCCTTCCAGCCTACCCTCAACCCCTTCCAGCCTACCTTCAAAGCGCTTCATTTCTCCTTCCAGCTTACCTTCAAAGCGCTTCATTTCTCCTTTTACTTCTTCAATATCCCTTTTGGACATTTCCCGCAGTGTGTTGATACTTCCTTTAATCTCGGCAAAGTCGGCTTTTGTGGCTAATTCGCTTGATAAATTGGTCGCCACTTGGTTACCCATATCCTCCAGCACTTCGATCAGCGGCGTAGATTGCGGGCCGAAGACCGACTCCAATGACTTGGCTTGTTGAAAAGACAGCATAACATTGCCCACCTTATCTGATCAGGGTTTATATTCTTGACCGGCTCAAATCATTGAGTTGTACTTTGACCAGGCCCAATTGGATCTGCTTTGGATCTGCTTTTGCGCCGGATATCAGAAGCCCATTCCATCCTATCTAAATTATCACAAGTGGCACGATTCGGCAAATGAAATTGGATCGATTGCCCGACTTTAATGGTGAAATAGAAGAAGAAAGGCGAGTAGGCTTCGTCGGCATGTCCAGAGCCATGTAGCAGCTTTATCTGCTATATTTCAGGTCGTATCTCGGGAACAATGTCAAAAGATCAAGATTTCTGGATGAGATAATCGGAGATTTATACTTAAGACATATAAATAACATCAATCTGTCTGCCTTTATGAAGGTGGCATCAAGTTTTTATTTGTGGGGGGAGAACCCAAAAAGCTATGGTAAGGAAATCAGGACTTGATCTTTGGCACATCAGCCACGAAACCATATGATAGACCTGCATGGCATATACCCTGGACGAGGAATCATGCCAGGTGAGGTTGTCGCCACAAGTATTAAATGCTATATTTCATATTCGTATAACTATAATTGCCAACAGGCGACCCCATGAATCGTTATCAAGGACTGATTATTGACTCGGTTCACTCAGGGGTAGACTGAGGATATAAAATGACTTGTGCCTTATCGACTGGTGATGTATGGTGCTTCCTATGGATACCGACAAAAACAAAAGGGCCATTCGCCTCCTTAAAATCATTCAAGAGATTAAGACTGCCCCATATCAAACAGTCAGTCAACTTGTGATATCGTTGGGCATCAGCCGGGCGCAATTTTACAAGGACAAGGCGGAATTGATTTCCCTCGGCTTTGAATTCTCCTACGATCGCTCTAAAGGCCGGTTCATTATCACCCAGGATCCCTATCTACCCGTCGCCGGGCTCAATTTAAGTGAGCGGCTGTCTCTATTGATGGCTGTGCGCCAGCTTTCGGCCGCGGGTGATTATCTCTTGACTTATGAAGGGGTCAATGCCGCCCGCAAGCTGGCCGCCGATTTGCCCGGACCGTTGCGGGAAAGCGCCCTGGCTTTGTTTGATGATCTCGTCCTAAAGGAGGGGTTCGGCTGCAGCCTGGAGACCATGGAGGCCCTGCAGCAGGCGGTGACGGAGAATCGGCGGGTCATGTTTACTTACCAGCGGCCCGACCTTAAGCCGCCGACCCAGGAAGAACTCGACCCCTACCACCTTTTTTTCCAACGCCGAGCCCTATACGTCGAGGGTTTCTCCTGGACCCACAAGAGCATTAGAATGTACCGCTTGAACCGGATCCAGCATGTCCGGTTAACTGGTCTCCGTTTCACCCGGCGGACGGACTACAGCTTCGGCCGGCGGCACCGGAATGCCTTCTCCGTTTTCTCCGGTGAGACCACCCAGCGCGTGTCCATCCGCTTTTCCCGCCGGGTCCGGGCCTATATTCAGGAAGCGCTTTGGCATCACAGCCAGACTGTGCGGGAAGATGTTGATGGTTGCATCATCTTTGAAGTGGATGTGGCCGAACCCCGCGAGGTGATGTGGTGGGCCTTCCAGTGGGGCGCGGCAGCCGAGATTTTGTCCCCCGACTGGCTTCGGGAAGAGGCCAAACAGGTCACGGCGGAGATGGCCAACCGGTACTTGGATTCAAAGGATATTGAATAGTCAGGCAAAGAAAATGATTCTGTCTTTCGGCCTGCCGTCCGATAACCACGAAAGTCACAAGGAGTAGATCTCATGACCGACTTTCCCATCGAATACTTTATTTTGTTGACGAAAGAAGAGTTGTCCCACCTGGTAAAAGCCAAAAATCGGAATTCGTTTAAGCCGAGCCTGAAACGATTCCTGCAGGTCACCGGGAATCTTAAGGCGATCCGGCAACTGGCTATTACGGAGTTCGCCGACGCTCCGGAATGGTACCCACCTTTGATTCAGACCGCGCCCCTGATTATTGATGATAGCCACTCCGACTTCAGTAACGGCCGAATTCGGCACACTCTGATCGACGCCACAGGTGGGCCAAGAGGTGTCAGAGAAATCTTGCCCCTCCCCCCCAGGCC
>JADFYA010000356.1:0-395 GCA_015233285.1 Deltaproteobacteria bacterium
AATTTTATCAAATGGTTTGTGCCCGACAAGCTTCAAAAATATAAAGTCTTGCCCTGAACCGGGCCGGGACATGGTCTTTTTTTACCCATGAATCACCTGAATTATGTCCCTGACCGGATCAAATATAGAAGTAAAACAGAAAATTCCGATGGGCTGTGGAACTCATCGCAACTCTTGTCACTAAGCCGGTAGCTTAACACGAAAGGACGCTCCATGGTAAAGGTTATTCCTTTTGAAAGGACCAAGCGGTCAGTCAACGAAGTCATTAACAACTTAACCACCGATTCTGAGGAGATAAAGGAAATTATAGTCATCGCCAAGAACTATCGCGATGAATGGGGGATGTACAATTCAGAACTGGAGAACCCGCTGGAATGGACCGGCATTCTATTTCA
>JADFYA010000356.1:512-3973 GCA_015233285.1 Deltaproteobacteria bacterium
GGATGGCAATTTGCGACGACCCTAACAGATTCTTCTCAGAATGTTTGTCATGTGGGTGATTGTACAAGGATGCCAATCAGGAAGGGACCATGACGGCGCCACAAGACAACGACTTACAAAAGGCATTACAGCTAGCCATCGAACATATCGAAAATTTTGCCACGGACGAGTTGCGGGACTGGCTCGTCTGGCTGCTTAACGGCCGAGACAATCTCTTGCCCAGTGATGGATATATGTCCTTGACCGGGCCGCTTGCCGCCATTTATCCCCGCTTGTCCCCCAGGATCAGAGACGGCATTAACCGGGCCGCTCTGTTGATGCTGGGCGATATGTTGTCGGGGCGTGTCTGGGCCGGCCAGGCTGCGGATGAATTACTGCTTCTGATTCAGCAAGTCGGTATGCAAGAAGCTGAGGACCTGTTGGCTGATTATGCCAGGCTGCCCCGCTTTCACAAGGTTAGAGAAGACCTTCGTTACCGGGTATGTCAGGCTCTCGCGGCGCTCCGGGTGCGCATGACCGTTGACTTTTGGCACCAGGTTCTGAGGAGCAATCCTGACAAATTTGGGGGCGTGGCCTTTATCGGCCTGACTGTTATTTCACCAAAAAGTGCTATCGACTTGCTTGCCTTCCTCCCCGATGAAGAACGGGTGGCCGAGCTTATCGGCGATACCCTGCCCCTGTTTTTCGAGATGGCCGGAAAGGATGGGGCTGAGGCAGCCCGTCGTCACCTAATCCAGTCCTTGCCCCAACTGGCTCCCAAACTCCGGATGGAAGTGGAAGAATATCTGCAACTGGAATCCCTAACCGGGATGAAGAGCAAAGGTTAGGTGAGGATGCCCGGTCCAGACGGCGCTGGAAAAAATTACATGTTGCGATTCTTTTTAACAGGTATCTGGCAAATGCAAGAATATCTCGGCAATCAAATAAGTTAAAGGAGGATAAGATGGGCCGGCCAAACCAGCAGAGGCAAGTCAAGTTTTTCTTGGCGGCCATGATCCTGTCTTTGGTGATGATCTCAGGACTTCTGTCCGGCGTTGGTTACAGCGCGGAGGTTAGTCCAGGCGACAAGGCGGCCTACCTGGCGGCTCTCAAGGACTCCGAGGCAGCCACCCAGGATAAAATCTCCACCCGGCTGCTGGCCGTAGTCCCAAGCTTTGATCGCCTCAATTATGAGATATTACATGGAAATGGGATAGTTTGGGAAGGTAACCCCGGCAGTTCTCGGGTCCTGGTGGGAACGTTTTTGGATAGGCAGACTTATGTGACATACTACAAGGACAACCTGGAGAAACACTCGGACCAATATGTGCTCCAGAAAAACTTGTGGGTTACCGTGGTGCCGGAACTGAAGAATTTCTTCATCGGTAAAGAGTGCCCGCCCTCGCCGAAACGGGTGATCCAGGCTCTGGGGCTGCATCCGGCCAATCCATATGAAGTTATAATCTTTATGTGGGCCAACCCGGCCGATCTATTCCGGCCCAGCGCCGACCCGGAAATAACCGACCATCAGGCCGAACCGGCCATTAAAATCGCCAAAGATAACTGGACATTCCCCATTGACTCAAGCATCTTCACCAAAATGGACAATACCATCTTGGTCAAAGAGGCCCAATGGTCCACAACCAGTGTCCCCTACAAAAAATGGTACATAAATCGCGCCCAGACCTGTTATGTCAATGGTTCGGTAATCGATGAAAACAATCCCGCGACCTGGGGCTACCCCTGGACCAGGTTGGGTTACACCTATGACTGGGGTAATGCTGAAAACCATGTGGGGTTAAGTGAATTCGTCATCAGGATCGACCCCAACAAGAATGGCGGTGGAGCTTACGTCAAGCTGGTCCAGGCCATAGATATAGCCGGCCCGGACTGGAATAACTATTTTAAGTGCCGGTCCGACCCCGCCCCTGAATTGAACGTCTCGGTCGTCGGGACCAGGGCCACTCTAACCTGGAGCTCCATCCCCGGCGCCACCGGATACACCCTGTTCTATGCCCCCTACCCATTGCAGCAACCGATCAGCAGCACCGAGATGGGAAACCAGACCAGCGTCTATTTCGAGCTTTGGAATGGGGCCGCCTACTACGCTTGGGTCAGGGCCAATGAAGGTTCCGGCAGTGTCTATTCGAATATCGTCACCATCATTATCCCCTAAACGGATTCTCGTTGCCGGCTGCGAGAGGAGGACAGGCCTTGTTTAGAATTGGTTTTGGATATGACGCCCACCAGCTCACCTCCGACCGCCTCCTGGTCTTGGGGGGTGTGACCATACCTTATGACCTGGGCCTGCTGGGCCACTCCGATGCGGACGTTCTCTCCCATGCTGTTTGCGATGCCGTCTTGGGCGCGGCGGGACTGGGCGACATCGGCCGCCACTTCCCGGACACCGATCCGCGCTGGAAGGGCATTTTGAGCTTGACTTTATTAACTGAGACGGTTGAAATGCTCAAGCTGAAGAAACTCCGGATTGTCAACGTGGACAGCACCATCGTGGCTCAACGGCCTAAACTTAAAGATTATATTCCGGAAATGGAGTCTAACCTGGCCGCCGCCCTGGGCCTGGACCCTGATCAGGTCAACGTCAAGGCGACGACCACCGAAGGAATGGGATTCACCGGACAAGGAGAAGGTATGGCGGCCTACGCGGTGGCCTTGATCACCGGATCGCTGGGCTGAAGGCATAGAGACCATTAGGCACATAATATCTTTTTATTTTTATCCGGAGTCAGGCGGGCCACTTGCCTGACTCCGTCGGAAAAGAATGTTCCGTTGGCTTGTCTCAAGAGCTTACGCCCGACCATCTCGTTGGTACAGTGGATCGTCAATTAACCCTAAAGGACTAAACCATGCCTATCTATGAACACGAATGCCGCAAATGCGGTCATAATTTTGAACGGCTGGTCTTTTCATCAGATAACGGAAAATGCGACTGCCCCCGTTGCGGGTCTGAAGAGACAAAACGAATCATGTCCTGCTTTTCTAGCCGGGGGACGAAATCATCAGATACCCCTCTGTCCTTGGGCGCGACCACCGGCGGCTGCGGCACCGGGGAATTTTCCTGAGCCGGGTAACCCCAGGGAGCAGGTGTTCCCCTATCCGGCCCGTCATTATGTTTACCGTATCAGATCAGCTGCCGGGGCTTCATATCCGGCCTTAACTAAACTCCCTTATTAGGAAAGACCATGACTCAATCGCTTAGCCCCTCGGCCATGATCGAGCACCGCCTGGGTCCGAACGATACCTTCAATTTTGCCTGCCACAAGAAGATATCCTGTTTTAATTCATGCTGTCGCAACAAGCACTTACCGCTGACTCCCTACGACGTCCTGCGGCTAAAAAAGGCGCTTGGTCTCCATTCCGACGACTTTCTCTCAAAATATACCCTGTTTCAAATCGAACCCCAGTCTGGGTTTCCGGTCATTTCCTTGAAAATGTCGGATCCACCCACCCGGACCTGCCCC
>JADFYA010000357.1 GCA_015233285.1 Deltaproteobacteria bacterium
GCCTTGTGGCCGCCGGAAAGAGCAAAAAGATAGCCCTGACTGCCTGTATGCGGAAGGTACTGATTATCCTCAATTCGATGGTAAAAAACAAAACAGAATGGAGGACCGCTTAAATTTTTCTTGACAAGCGAACACAGTCGCTGGGCTATATTTGGTAACCCCTCCGGGGTATTAGGACGGTGGCCTGGTCAACGGTGAGCTTAGCCCCGGCAATGAATTTTCAAGGTAAATCACCTCGTCCCGGTTGGCGAAACCCATTTCCCCGTAGGGGAAAAACAATCTAGCCCAGGGTCAGCGAAGCGCCACCCTGGGTACATGGTTCCAATACGTTCTCACCCTTAACTTAATGACATTGGGTTGCATGTTGTAGATTTTTAAATGGCCAATTCTAAGCAAACCCCAACGGAGCGCACTTAGGTTAGCTCTGGGCAACGCTCCAATGTTGTTGAATTAAAGCAGTATCGTATATATTTCGGTATGTTGATTGTCTGAACCTTGATTACGCTGATTAAATGAAAGACTATGAGTAAAACAGAATACCCATGTGTTGGACTGCCAGGTAGGCCGCCAGGCACTATTTGAAGTTGCACCATCTCAGCCACCTGAGCGACAGTTACGGGAATTTTGCTGGAAGAATTAAACTCCTAACCTACCGGTAAGCGTCTTTCTCTTGCGATAATGAAAGACATGGCATTCGGGATTTTTTAAAGCCTCCTCAATTTCCGCTTGCTCCTCATCCGAAACATAGGGAATGTGATCCCACTCATTCGGAAGTTCCGGAATAATTTTAACTGATTGGGCGGCAGGGTGGCCAAAAAATCTTTGATGGCCGCCATCACCTGGCCGTCCGAAAATTCCAGGGTTAAAGTTCCCATGGGGCCTCCTTTTTAGCTCCCGGCTAATCCTTCATTAAATCTTAACCTGCCTTTTATTCTATCAAATTTTTTAACCGAAAGAAAGCTTTTTTCTACCTGACTGATAAATATTCCATATTTTGATCCGCAGGCCCCGCTCCACCCAAAAGGCCCCTGATTCAGGGTCGGGAGGGATCAGGCCGGCCTCGATCCCTGCATGGCAAAATATATATATTCTCGCTTGGTTAACCTCCCTGGCCGGCAAGAAAACCTTGCGATTCCCAAATTGTTTCCATCATCAAGATTTAGTTTGCCTTTTTGATGTGTTTCTGCTAACCTATCCGTCGGTTTTAAACTTTTTTAATGGGAGCCACGGAAACAATGCCAACGGCAACCATCGAGCATGTCAAAAGAAGCGAACTACCGGCCGGCTTGTTGGAAAAGTTTGGTTTCCATCCCGATCAGACTTTTACCATTACCGATGAATAATTCATATCAGGTCTATTTTACTGATGTCTTGCATCGTTTTCGTTACCACGACGAAG
Source organism: Deltaproteobacteria bacterium (assembly GCA_015233285.1). Next base: position 1,400 of record JADFYA010000357.1, read on the forward strand.
CCTACGAATAAGGAGCACCATTCCAAATGACTCTCACAAAAGCCGACATCGTTCAAATTCTCCACGAGAAATTTGACATCCCCCAGAAAGAAGCCGTCTCGGCGGTCGAAGCACTCATTCAGATCATGAAAACCACATTAGAGCAAGGCGAGGACCTGCTCATCTCCGGCTTCGGTAAATTTTCGGTCAAGGAAAAACGGGAACGCAAAGGCAGGAATCCGGCCACAGGCGAGGAAATAACCCTCAGCAAGCGGAAGGTGGTCACTTTCAACTACTCGTCGAACTTGCGGGAAAAGCTCAACCCCGCCCCGCCGGAACCGGCCCCGAAAATCGAAGCGCCGGCGCCGAAGACCAAAACCAAGTCCGCGGGGAAGACCGCACCGGCCACCGTAGCCGCCCCGCAATCCAAAACCAAGACCCGATCCAAAAGCGTCAAGAGCTGAACGTCTGTCTCCTTACGGGTTGCGGGTTAATGTCATTAAGTTAGGATTTCCGGTTTGGTTTTCGCATGACCCAGGGTGGCGCTTCGCTGACCCTGGGTACATGGTTCCAATACGTTCTCACCCTTGACTTAATGAAATTGTATTGCCGGGGATGCGGCGACCGGCGGTAGGGATTCCGGCAACCTGGACCCAAGTTATCTGCTAACCAGCTAATTTTATATAATTTTTAACGCTCTTTCCAGGCCGTGTAACAATCTCTAAAAGTTGTTTTGCTCCACCGTGTTGAAGGCGATAACGCCGACTAGTCAACTCGGATAATTTTAACGTGCTTTCCCACCCAGTCGGGCGGCAGATAAACACGTCCACTATTGCCGCTTAATTTCACCTCTTTTTTCAGCATTTCTTGGCCATAGACGATGAACTGGACCTGGGCGCCATACGGCTTGATGGTCTCTTCGGCGACGGAGATGCTGTTATCCATTTTAGACATGCCTTGTCTTGCCTTCTTGGTTTAGCAGTTAAGATGCTGTTAAATTAACTGGTTGCAGTAGCCTCTTAAGGTTTTGACTGTGCCGGGGGCAACGCCCTGGGAAATGCGGCGGATCCCCGTTCAAGCTGGTCCCTAATTCAACAATATTGCCTGAACCATCTCCTAGTTGACCCGACATAACTTTGGGATTGACATGACGAAAATAATCTGACAAGATAAAATATTAACCAACCGGAGCATGGCAAACAAAAGCACTAAGCGGAGAATAAAAGAGATTTTAAAACATCTTTAGAGAATATAAAAAATCCTCTAGGTTATCTCCCCTTTCACCCTGTCATTCTCAGGTTTTTGCTTTTAAAGAAGACCGACTTCATCCTGGGTATTGATGCAATCGTTCGGCTGACATCTCTCACCCCGAAAACCGGCCCCCCCGACACCGCTATTTCTGTCTGGACCTTTGGCACTAGTTTTTTTCGCCGACCACCCTCAACTTACGATTCTGAGAGATATGGACCTAATAAAAGGCATCATCTTAGCCGGCGGCTCCGGAACCAGGCTGCATCCGTTGACCAAGACAGTGAGTAAACAGCTCCTGCCGGTTTATGATAAACCGATGATTTATTATCCCCTGTCTGTGTTGATGCTGGCCGGGATAAGAGAAATCATGATTATCTCTACGCCTTATGACTTGCCCCGGTTTCAGGATTTACTTGGAAGCGGGGAACAGTGGGGCATAACCTTAAGCTACGCCGAGCAACCGCGGCCGGAAGGATTGGCCCAGGCGTTTATCATTGGCCGGGAATTTATCGGCTCCCGGCGGGTCTGTCTGATTCTGGGCGATAACATTTTTTTTGGTCCGGGATTTAGGGGCTTATTGGATCGGGTCTGTTCCTTTGACCTGGGCGCGACTATTTTTGGCTATCGGGTCACTGATCCGGAACGATATGGCGTAGTTGAGTTTAACGGCGACGGCCGGGCCATAAGTATTGAAGAAAAGCCGATGCATCCCAGATCCAATTACGCCGTGGCCGGCCTGTATTTTTATGATAATCAAGTGGTTGACATCGCCGCTGAAATCAAACCGTCGGCCCGGGGGGAGCTGGAAATTACCGAGGTCAACAACGTCTACTTACAGCAAGGCCGGCTCCGAGTGGAACTTTTAGGCCGCGGGTTTGCCTGGCTCGACACGGGAACATATGAATCGTTGCTTGATGCGGCCAATTTTATCGGGACGATAGAAAAGCGGCAGGGCCTCAAGGTGGCTTGCCCGGAAGAAGTCGCCTTTCGGATGGGATATATCGACGCAGACCAGTTGAAGAGCCTGGCCGAGCCACTCAAAAAAAGTGGTTATGGCGATTATTTATTGAGCTTCCTTTAGTCGTCTCCCCTGACTCATGATCATTTAAATGAAATCTTTTGCTTTGTCTCAGCGATCCGCCGTATTGGAAGTGCATTTGCGAGGCCATGCACGTTTTCATTTAACCAGAAATGATTCTTATGAAAGCGGTCATCTTAGCCGGAGGATTAGGCACTAGAATTTCCGAGGAAACCCATCTGCGACCCAAACCCATGGTGGAGATCGGGGGCAAGCCCATCTTGTGGCATGTCATGAACCTTAAAATGCGCTGCCG
>JADFYA010000358.1:0-477 GCA_015233285.1 Deltaproteobacteria bacterium
CAGTTTGTTGAACCAGAAGGTCCCCTATGAGTGGGCCGGGAAGGATTCAACCTTCAGCACCGGGTGTACCAAAGAAATGAATATCGCCTTAGACGTCCAAAAGAAAAACCCGGAAATGCAGATCATCGGCCCCCCCCTGGACCGGTTCCTGCGCCGTAGCGAGTACGGGGTCGGGAAACTGCACGACATCCGGCTGCCGTAGGATGAACGCAGATGGATGAGACCCACATGCGGGTGATCTTCGTCTTCTCTATAGATGGCCTGGTTGCCGGTTACTCATCCCGGTCGTCTTCCACCAGAAACGAGCAACCAGCAACAAGGCAAAAACGACTAACGGCCCTGACTGCTGACGGGGGTGAGCCGCGGTTGCGTCTCGAATGGGTCTTTTATCTCTATTTCGGGGCGGAATTTCAATTTCTTGACGCCGCGATCATTAAGGTACTTAGCCAGCTCCAGGGTGATATCGGCTGGGATCTC
>JADFYA010000358.1:518-3946 GCA_015233285.1 Deltaproteobacteria bacterium
GGCTCCAGGCATGGGCTTTGGAGGCCATGGCCACGGCGTCGGCGCAGATTCGACCGGCTTCAGAAGGATTGTGAAATCCCACCGAGTTTTCGGCCCCGATAAAGATCACCCGATAAAACGCTTCTAAGTACAGATCCTTAGCCCGCTGATACAGGTCGGCGTCCAGTGTCTTACCTGCACCCTGAGCTTTATGGGCCAGTTCGAACAGCTTGGCCGCGACGGCCACGGAGTACCCGGCCCGGTTGATCACGGATACGGTCCGGTCTTGAATGGCGAAAACTTGATTCATCAGCCAGGTGGGTGTCTGGCTGTGACATTGCTGGCACGCCTTCATGTCATTCTTTAACGGGCTCATGATGTTGTGGTCGGAAATTTTGTTAGTGCCCACCCTGGTGTACGGCATATGGCAATCCGCGCAGGCCAGTCCGGCTTGATGATGGACGCTTTTGGCCGTGAAGAATTCGTATTCCGGGTGTCGGATAAAGCCGACTTTGAAACCGGTGACGTCTTGTTTCCACTCCAGATGAGATGGGTCACTCCTGATCACTTTGATGATATTCTCGATGGAGATATTCTCCGGCTTGCTTCCCTGCCAGGGGAAGAAGACCATTTTGGATTTCATCTTGTCGTCTTTCTGGACGATATAAGTCACATGGCACTGGCCGCAAACGGCGCTGCGGGATTCCTGACGGGTCAATTGGTCTGGATCTTTGCCGATATCGGTTAGCGCCTTCTTAAGGGTCCAGCGGGAAAGCTTGAGGCCCATGTTTTTGTTGTCGTGGCAATCTCGGCAAGATACCCCCAGCTTCTGGAATTCCTTAGGGATTTTGCCGTGGACGTCTTTCCAGGGCTCGGAGTAATAGGCATACCCCATTTCCTTTTCCATCGTTGGGGCAAAGGGCGTCTTACAGGTCAGGCAGGCCCCGCCGGCTTTAAGACGGGAGGGATCGACCTCCAACTGGTCGATAAGCATATACCAATGCCCCCGGGGTTCGTTATACTCGACTCCAAAGCCCCAGCCATTGAACAGCAGCGGCATAAAAGGGAATTCGCTCAGCTTGTCGTAGGTGACCAGATCCGTGCTGTATCCTTTTTTGTACCTACTTTTGCCGACAGGTCTGGGTTCTTTGGTTTGGAGCCACGAATCGTATTCCAGCGGGTAGGCTTTACCCCAATTGGCCGGATCATATTCCCCGTCGGCGATGGTAACTGGTTTGACCGGTTCAGGTTTCGGGGGGGCGCAGGCTATGAAAATAAAGCCTGAAATAAACCCCAATGTTAGTCCGACGGCGAGAATTTGTTTCCCAGTCATAGTCATCTCCTTATAGCTTTATCACACAAAGTTAAAAGGTTCCGGTAGTCTTGTGGGACAGGCGGCGGTGGCACTGCCAGCAGTTCCGGTCTTCTTTAATCAGTGATACCATTTGTTCGTGGCAGCGACGGCAATTCTCCAGGAGGATGGCCGCTCCGTGATCCGAGAGGGTGATACTCTCCGGCACTCGGCCGGAATAAAAATCAAAAGCATCCCTCATGCCTTCTATCCCTTTCCAGGTGAAGTGGCGGGCAAAATTATCGTTGGGAAGATGGCAATCAATGCACTTGAGTTTACTGTGACCACCGTGGAACCAGTTCTCGTACTCAGACTCCATCACGTGACAGCCGGCGCAAAATTCAGGAGTCCCCGATTTTGCGTAAAGCCCTGGAGGACCGAAGCTGATAAAACCACCGACTCCGGCGCCGAGCAGCCCCAGGATGACCAGATACTGTAATAACCTCTTTGGGGTGATCTTATTCTTGAGAGGTCCCATTTCTCTCTCCTTAGGAAGTGTTATTACCATGAAATCGCTATAAAAAAATAAGAGCAACCAGATACGGCTGACCAGGGCGACACAGAGAACGGAAATATAAAAGGAAGGATGTGCTTCGGTTATTTGATATCACACAACTTAAGATTTTTCAAGACCCAAAGGAACAAATATGTAGAATTATAAATTGAGACAAGCCGGCTGTCTGGATCTTCGGCCGGCTTATCTCTGAAGCTCGGTTAAATATAGCCGTTATTAATGATATGTTGGTATCTATTGAGGGTCTTCGGTCGGATGGAAAGTGTAAAAACTATTATCCCGGTTAAGAAGTTTGGCCCCGTGTTTGGTGATCAGGATCATTTCCTCCAACCTCACGCCGCCCCAGTCTTCGAGGTAGATGCCTGGTTCCACGGTGACAACCATTCCGGCTCGAAGCGGCACCGGTTGACGTCGCGACAGACCGGGCGCTTCATGAGTGGCCAGGCCCACTCCATGCCCCAGGGAATGGGTGAAAAATTCACCGAACCCACCCTGGGTAATCACGTCTCTGGCCAGGGCGTCGGCCTGATCGCTCGTCATGCCGGGTTTGATCCGGGCCAGAGCAGCCTGCTGAGCCTGGCGGACCAGAGCATAGATCTGCCTGAATCTGGCGTCTGGTTCTCCGAGGATCACCGTGCGGGAAAAATCCGAGCAATATCCATGTTTCTTTACGCCTACGTCAAAGATGATGGGTTCACCGAGGGTGATCACCTTGTCCGAGGGTTCGGCATGGGGCTTGGCTCCGTTTTGGCCGGAGGCGATAATGGATGGGAAAGCCAACCCATCACCGCCCAGTCGCCGCGTGGCCTGTTCAAACCGCCAGGCCACCTCTTTTTCGGTTTGGCCAGGTTTTAGTTCCGCCGCCACTTGGGCGAAAGCCGCTTCGGTGATGGCCAGGGCCTCGGAGATGGCGGACACTTCGTCTTCGTCTTTGATCAACCGGAAGCCTTCGACCAGGTCTTGAGTGGGGATCAGGTTTATAGACAGTCCCGATTCCCGGCCGGCCTGCTCCATTTTTTGGAAATTGGCCACGGACAGAAAGGGAGCCTCCACGCCGATGTTGGTGGCTTTGAGGGATTTGAAGATCGAGGGCAACAGCTTATCTAATCCATCTGTAAAGATAGCAGATGTGACTAAAGGCGCCAGGGCGGCGGCTTCGACCTTGTAGCGAGGGTCGGTGACTAATCTCGCCTTGTGGCTGGAGACAAAAAGAAACCCCGATGACTCGTTGAGTTGAGGATCCTCGGGGGAATAGCCGCAAAGGTAGCGCCGGTTTTCAGGACAAGAGACGATCAAGGCATCCAATGATTGTTTCTTAAGGGCCGCCCGGAGCTGGGATAGGCGTTTCTTGTAGTCGGGTGTGGTCATGAAGTAACCTCATGCAGATGACGGGTGTAGAGGCGGAGCCTGGATGGCGGACAACTAGACTTCATAGTTTAATATCAGAACCGGCTCAGAAGTCAACTGAATACCGCCATCATTTTAGGGTTGATTCCGTTAATTAATTATGGAAATCGGCCGGCCGAAGAGAGTGTGCCGGACATTACGTGGGCAGTTTTTATAAGCCGTTGTCTGCCACATTAA
>JADFYA010000359.1 GCA_015233285.1 Deltaproteobacteria bacterium
TTTATTAGAAATGATCAAGTCTAAATAGCCCGAAAGGGTGACGCGTGTTGGACCGGTTAAATTCGGTCGCGTCGGGATAAATCTACTGGGATAGGTGCCAACTTTCCAGATGACGTTCCAGGCTGGAGATTTCTGCGGCGATTTTGTCTATCTGGGTTGGGCCTGGGTCAGCCTGGGCGGCATCAACGATTATTCTTAACCTCTGAGTGTCTTCCCGCAACCGGAGCAACCGTTCATTCAGTCCGTCTATCATAAGGTTGATTTCGTCTTGTTGCTTGATCAGGTAATCGTGCTGTCGGATTTTGACCTTCCGGCTTAAATCCCCATTGGCTATTCGATTGAAAGCCTTGGTAAAATTGAAAATAGGACCACAAATCCGATGAGTCACGAGAATTATGTGGATCGAAATGGCCAGGCCCAGGAACAGCAAGGCGGGAACCAGCTTCTGAGTCAGAGAAATCAATTCGCTGGCGGAGCGGTATTGAACTGCTGAATCTGACGAAAAAACCATGTTATAGGCTAAGGGAATAAACACCAACCCCAGTTCAATGATCACCACGGAAAATATATAGATCATCACCACCAGTACGATCCTAAGCTGGAGTTCACGATCTATCAGGTAATTTTTGATGCTTCTCCGGCAGTCTCGTTTCACTGGGCGTATCCTTAAGCAGTCTATTCGGTGATGGTGCCGTCATCGACAACGGTGTAATAGGTTTTTCTTCCTTTAATGTGTCGGGCGGCCGCAGAGAAGGGTGAAACGGATGTGACCGTAATGGTTACTCCCGTTGAAACGTTAAAGCCATCTAAGAAAATAGTTGAGGGGATGGAAGAAACGCCGCTGATGACTGACCCCGCATTTCCCAGGTAGCCATCATTATTCGAAATGTAGTCGGCCTGAGCTTGAATAAAAAGGTTTAGATCATGCTTGGCCGTAACATCATAGGCCAGAGATTGATAATGATAAACCCAAAAGATGGAGATGGTGCCTAGAATTGACAGGATAGCCGCAACCACTATCAACTCAACCAGGGTCATCCCCTTTGGGAAACCGTCCCGGATCAGCTCGGCCCTGGTTTGATCTGATGGACAGGGAGGCCCGGCCGTTTTAACGTGACCGGTGAATGGCTGGGTTAAGCCTTTATACATAAGACCACCAGGTTGCATAGTCAGGGTGATGGCCGGGCCGTTTCACGCCCACAGGACGCAATAGTTAAGAGGACGCGGTGATTAGAAAATCTTTTTGGCCTACCTGGTAAAATTCGGTGATCCCGCCTGCGCCGGGCTTTAACATAATGCTGCACTTCAGCCCGTGGCCAATCGGTCATGGTTTCGGGTTCTCCTTGCGGGTTATTCTTTCGGCCACCTGGGGGTAGAGCCTCCTCAGGCATTCGGGGCAAATTCCATGGCTGAACTGGGCTTCGGTGTGACTGGCCACGTATTCTTCCACCTGTTGCCAGAATCCTTCGTCATTCCGGATCTTTTTGCAGTGGGAACAAATGGGGATGAATCCGGAGAGTTGCTTTACCTGGCCCAGGGCATCTTCAAGTTTGGCAATAAGCTGTTTTTGTCCGGCGATTAGCTTTTGTTGGTTGTCTTTAACGGCCTTCAGCTCCAGATGGGTATGCACCCTGGCCAATAATTCCGCCGAATTAAAAGGCTTAGCGATATAATCAACAGCCCCGACCTGGAAGCCGTTGACAATATCTTGTGATTCGGTTTTGGCCGTCAGGAAGATAATAGGTATGTCACGGGTGAGGAGTGATGCTTTCAGCGTTTTGCAGACTTCATACCCGTCAATATCCGGCATCATAATATCCAACAAAATGAGATCCGGGACAATTTCTTTTACAATCGCCAGGGCCTGCTCGCCGCCCGAGGCCACAGATATTCTATAGTCCTCCCGTTTTAATATGATACCTAGGACTTCAAGGTTTTTGGGGACATCATCTACAATTAAGATGACCGGTTTTTTTTCATCCCTGTCCATCACCTGGTTTTACCCTCTGGGCCAAGAGTCACCCGCAGATGTTTTGAATTCTCCATCATGATCTTTTCTTGCGGCAGGTAAGTGATCAGTTCTCAACGCTAATTTACTTTTGAATACAATATATTCTCAGTTTCTCGGCAGATTGCGGCCGGTTGCCCTGGAGCCGCCACGGAGTTTTTTTTGCTCTTACCGAGCGTTGGAATCTGTTCGTTTACCTGGAACAGACCGGAGGCCAGGTTCCGGTGGTTGATTGTTCAGTACAGGTATCCGGGAAAATTGTCTTGATTCACCACCACGATGCCGCGGTTGGTTTGGGTGTAATGTTTTCTATCTTGAAAAGGGTCATATCCGATGACTGTTCCATCTGGAATATAGCACCCCTCATCGATGATGGCCTTTCTGATCTTGCAGTTCCGCCCAATCCGGACATTTTCCATGATGACGGATTCCTCGACCAACGAGTAGCTTTCAAAAATGACGTTATATGAGACCACGCAATGGCGAACTGTGGCGCCACTGACGATGCAGCCATGGGCAATGATTGAATCTACGGCTTTTCCCACGCGAGGCTGATCGGAATGCTCGTTTTCAAATACCGTCTTGACCGGGGGATACTGCCGTTGATAGGTGCGGATGGGCCATTTTCGTCCATATAGATTAAAATACGGATCAACTCCGGTTAAGTCCATATTCGAATTCCAGTAGGAATCAAGAGTTCCCACGTCTCGCCAATAGCCCGAATCTCGAACCCGCTTTTCTCTCCGGGTTTCCCGGCGGCCATCGTGCCTGGTGACATAGATAAGATCGTCAATAGCGTTCATTTTGCGGTAGGGGTAGGCATAAACTCGGTGGTTGTGGATCATCTCCGGGATAATTTCCTTGCCGAAATCCACATGGTCGGTATGTTTTAAAATATCCAGCAAGATATCCGTTTTGAAGATGTAAATACCCATTGACGCTAAGGCGTGCTTTTCATCACCAGGTATTGAAGGCGGATCTGTCGGTTTTTCCACAAACTCTTTGACCCGATAGTCATCGTCCACCCCGATCACGCCGAATCCGGAAGCGGTTTCCCGATCTACCTCAATAACCGAGATAGTCATATCGGCTTCTTTTTCATCATGATATTTCCGAAATCCGGCATAATTCATTTTATAAACATGATCTCCGGAAAGAATAATGGTCAGTTCAGAGCGGTTTTTTTCCAAAAAGTAGACATTCTGCCTGATAGAATCAGCCGTTCCCTGGTACCATTCTTCACCGACCATCATCTGGGGCGGCACCACGCGCAGATAATGCCCCAAATCCAGGCTGAAGATGTTCCATCCAGCTTCTAAGTGCTCCATAAGACTCTGAGATTTATACTGGGGCAAGACAACGATCTTATAAATACCGGAATTAATGCAGTTTGACAGAGTCAAATCAAGAAGGATATAGATTCCCCCGAAAGGGATGGCCGGTTTGGCCCTGTTTTTTGTCAGGGGCATCAATCTCTCCCCTTTGCCTCCAGCCATGATAACGGCAACTACATCAATCATAGGTTACTCTCCAAATGTAGCCGTTGCAGCATATAGTTGTCCCAAATGAAAATCTTACATTCCTCAATTGAACATTCTATATGAACAACTAATTATAATTACATAATCTCTTGATAAATCTTAAGGTTTGTCGCGTCATCCGAAACGACGAAGGGCAACCGGCCAAGAAAAGGCCATTTGTAAGTCCGACCTATTGAAGACCTTGTCCCACACTGATAGGCCGAAGTCTGATGCCTAAGGTTTAGGATGCTCCGTTTCTTTTTCCGCCGGATTTTCGTCTGAAATTACGTTTCCATGTCCCGGGTCGAAATTTGTTTTCGCAGGTCTGAAACGCAGATAAATCCTGATCAGCATTCCGGCCAAGATGGCGCCGCTAATTAAGATGATCAGGTTTGACGAAAAAAAAGTCAGGAGAAA
>JADFYA010000035.1 GCA_015233285.1 Deltaproteobacteria bacterium
ACTTCAGCCCCGCGGCGGTAAAGGCTGTTAATGATATCGGAAATGGCCTTTTCATTTCCGGGGATAAATTTGGACGATAAGATAACCGTGTCCCCGCGTTTGATCTTGACGTACTTGTGATCATCCACCGCCATCCGGGTCAAAGCCGACATGGGTTCACCCTGGGATCCAGTGGTGACGATAATTATGCGTTCATCGGGATAATTTCTGATCTCACCGATATTTATTTCCATGCCGGAGGGAATTTTCAGGTAGCCCAGTTCCTTGGCGATGCGCATGTTGACGTGCATGCTCTTGCCGTTAAAGGCAATCTTTCGGTTGAATTCTCGGGCGACGTTGACTACCTGCTGGATCCGCTGGATATTGGAGGCAAAGACGGCCACCACGATGCGGCCTTTGCATTCTCGGAAGATGTCCTTGAAGGTGGCGGCCAGGATATTCTCGGAAGGTGAGTATCCTTCTCGTTCCACGTTGGTCGAGTCCGAAAGCAAGGCCAAGACCCCGGATTCTCCGTAGGTGGCGAATCGGCCCAAATCGGTCAACCGGCCGTCTATGGGTGTCTGGTCGATTTTGAAGTCGCCGGAATGAATTATTGTCCCCACCGGTGAGCTAATGGCCAGTCCCACCCCATCCATGATGCTATGGTTGACATGGAGGCATTCGATTGAAAAGGGATCGATCCGGATGATCCCGCGGGGGGCGATCAGACGCAAAGGCACCACATCTTCCAGCCGGTGTTCTTGGAGTTTGATCTTCAGGATTTCCAGGGTCAGCCGGGTGCCGTAAATAGGCGCCTGAATATGCTTGATCAGGAAAGGAATGGCTCCGATATGGTCTTCATGCCCGTGAGTCAGGATGACGGCCTTTATTTTACCTTGATTTTCCTTGAGGTAGGTGATGTCGGGGATGACCACGTCAACCCCCAACATGTGTTCCTCCGGGAACATCAGTCCGGCGTCAATCAGGATGATGGTGTCTTCATATTGGATAACCATCATGTTTAAACCGATTTCACCCAGACCGCCCAAGGGGATGATCTTCAAGGCAGCCTCCGGTCGGCCGGGATCGGGCTGATTTTGTGTCAATTGGGTCGGGTAGCTCATAAATAATTCTTATCTATTTTCTCGAGGATGGCCGCCTTGACCAGATCGGCTACCTCGTAACGTTGTTTATAACTCAATCCCGCAGTTTCGATGGGACGGCCTAAAGCCACCTTTATCCAGCCGGGGCGGAGACGAAGACTTTTGCCGGGCAGGACCCGGGCGCTGCCTGAAATGCCGACGGGGACAATGGGCCGCTGCGATTTGATGGCCAGCAGGAAACCGCCGGGTTTGAACGGCAAAAGTTGTCCGTCAAGGGACCGGGTGCCTTCCGGGAAGATAATCACGGAAGTGCCTTGCTGGACCTTTTCTGCGGCCAGATCAAGGCTTTGCATTGCGGATTTTTTGTTGCCCCGGTCAATCGGGATGTAGCCGGTACTGGCCATGAACTTGCCGAAGCAGGGGATGTCGAAAAGTTCCTTTTTGGCCAGCCAGCGAAATTGAACCGGAAGGTAGCCCTGGAGCACAATGATGTCTAAGGCGCTTTGATGATTGGAGGCGTAGACGTATGACTGTTCAGGATCTATGTTTTCCAGCCCTTCCAACCTGACATCGATGCCCGCGGCCAGGCCGATCAGCCGGCCCCAAAGCTGGGCCAATTTGTGACATTTATTGCCATTCCTATCGACTACCGAGACAAAAAGGATGATGCAGCCGATAGCCAGAGTGCCTAAGATCAAAGTCATGATGGCCCAGACCCGGCGAAAGGTAAATTGATAACGTTGATTATACATAATTAGTTAAAATTCCCGAGTATAGTCAGAAAACGGAAGACTAGAAAACGCAGGTTACCGCCCGGATAAGCCCCCAAAGGACCCGGTTGGTTAGCCTGGGCGACCGGCCCAATCCCGTAACGTTAGGGATTAGTCTGAACATATTTCTAATGAGCTTAATAAGTTAGCCCAAATTCGGAAACGCCCCGCACTGACTGGGCGCCGGATTAAAATAACCGGGTGCACTATACCACAACATAGGGCCTCGGGGTCAACAAATATTTCGCATGACCAGAAACGTAATTGCCTTTGGGGTATCCGCATGATCCTGTCTCATTCCGGCCGACCGGCGCAAAAAAAAATCGCTTCAGCTTAACCGGCTTTTCTGCTAAGATTCTTTAGATCAGTTTGATGCCCCATCCGTTGGAGCATTGCTGTTCAATTAAGACAACGACGTTTAAGATTCCTCGCTCCGCTCGAAATGACAGAGAAGAGGACCATCGGGAGGACCATCAGGAATAGCGACGCAAATTTGGTATCTCGCGTTAAGTTGTCATTCCGAGCGAAGCGAGGAATCTTATCGCCTCCGAGAATGATTGCCGCACTTTTTTTTCAACAGCATCGGCTTACGGCCGCCTAACCGGTAAGGGCATGAAACATTTGTCATATAGCCTGGTTCGTCCGGCCGTAAGCCGATGGCGAGACCAGGCGCGTTCTGGCGAGATCCGGACAATGAAGCGACCAACTAATTATAACTTCAACCTAAAATAGGCCGCATCCAACATGAACGAACTGCTCATTCTATTGGCGCCCAGGACCCTGGCCGTCAGAAATCGGATTAAGTACCGGAGCAAATCCACCGGCTCCAAGCTGGCCTTCATGGGAATGATCGGCGCGGCCTTCTGGACCTTAATCTTCTATGCCTTTTATCGGGTGCTGGGGTATTTCCAGGGCGTGGAGGATTTTGGGGACGTCCTGGCCTACAAGCTCTTGTCCGTCGTCATTCTAACTTTTTTCTCCGTTCTCATATTTTCCAATGTGGTGGCCGCCATCTCCACCTTTTTCCTGGCCAAGGACTTAGAACTGGTTCACGCCACTCCGGCTTCCCGGGAGGGCATTTTTTGGTCTCGCTGGTTGAATACCATTGTCGACAGTTCCTGGATGGTGTTGATTTTCGGCGCGCCCGTGTTTCTGGCCTACGGCGTGGTTTACTCGGCCGGGCCCGGCTTTTATCTGACCTTGCCGTCGGTGTTCCTCACCTTGATTATGATTTCTTCGGCCCTGGTTGTTTTGGCTTTGCAGAAAAACGTAGTTATTAGATGGAGAACGCCACAATCCGTCCTTGATGGGGGTGATTGCTTCCGGATATGGCGAGCGGGCTTCCCGGTGTCTCTGAATGAGGGCGCTTTCTCGCTCCGCAAAGAGGGACAGGTGGTTATCTTTTAAGACACGCAAGAAATGGTTTATAAAATCGATGGATGGATGTAGGGATAGGATTATTTTTTCGTCCATCGGACCTGGATAATGAGCTAAAATATTCTGTCTTGCCGCATCTAAGCGACGGTGCAGGTCGTCGGCATAGTCGATGGCCCGACGATAGGACTGAACCAGTGAAAATATCGTGATGACGCCCAGGCCGTAGATAACCAGGCGAGGGAATATCGATTTGCTCTTGGCCTTCGTTCTGGTGGAGTCTGTCGCCACCAGTAAGAATATCAGAATGATGTCCGATATCCAAAGCAAGTTCGAAAAAGTTATGTACCGGAGGACCAGGGCCTGGTCCAGCCCCAAACCGACCCGGCCCACCGTAGTCAGCAGAGCCGCCATAACGGCATAGGCGCCTAAGCAAAAGTAGGGAGCGACTAATTCCAGCCGATCATGAAATTTTTGCCACACCCGGGAACCTGCATAAAAAAAGATCACCAGACCAATGATTCCATAGGCTACGGCAAATCCGACCCGATAATTAGCCAGGGGGGAGCCGAGAAAGGCCAGCGCGTGTAAAATAAATTCCAGTGGATGATGGAGACCGTAACTGACGGGGGATTGATTCTGGGCTTTGGTGTATCCATGAAGATACAAAGCGACGACCAGGGCACCCAAGGCTATCCATAATCCGACGCGGAACAGTCGCATCCTGGGCGAAGAGGATTTGCCGAACCAAAGCCAGAGACACCCGATCGGCCAAAAGAGCAAGCCCGGCGCAAAGGAATACGAGGCGACAACCCCACCGATGACGGCCAAGATAAAATATACCCAATTTGAACCTGCCCTGGCCAGGGCAATAAATCCCAGACAGGCGGCCGCGACGTTTAGAAACAGGGCTATCTGCCAGCCCCATAGCCAATTTTCTGCTTGAGTGAACGAAAAAACAAGGAAAGACATGATGGGGATCAATAGGGCGACATTAAATTTCTCGATAGATTGTTTAGTTAAACAAAGCTGGTAGATTATTAATGTCAGTGTGGTGAGAGCGATGACGACATTTAAGGCCAGTTCCCAGGCGATGTTCCAACCCGACAAATGGCTGAGCAAGAGCATGAGGAGTCTGGGAAACAGCAACCGGTGTTCATTATGGAGGGCCCATAAGTCACGCCAGGAGAGGTCGCCGGCGAACTTCTTGGCCAGAATTACAGCCGTATCCCATTGATCCCACTGTGGAATATTGACGTAGAAATAGGCGGTCAGGGCGATCGTGGCGGTGATTGGTACCAGGGCCAGAGTTCTGAGTGCAGCCATTCGATGGGACATTATGAGACCTTAAATTGAGGACACCGATTTGTTTCAATGATGTTAGATAACATAGGGTAATGCCTAAATAAATATATCAATATTCTTCTGGCCGAGGATACCGGCAACTGCTCCCGGCCGTGAATTTCCGGGGCAGCCCTGGGAGATGAGGAGCGAGGTGAAACACCGCCATGTTTTAAGAATAAGGCAGAGGCTATCTAACAGCCAGAAACTTATATATGTGCATCGACTTTATTTCATCGTTGGCGTAATCTGTAAACGTTACCTTAGCCGCGGTCGGGCCGGTGAATAAGATACTGATCTTTTTTAAATCGTTACCGTAGATATCAAAACCCTCCATGAGGAATTCGCTGGTTGAGGTAACCTGGTAGATCACGAAATTGCTCCCGTCGGATGAGTTGAAGACATAGGTCGCTCCATTCTCGTAGGTTTGGATAACCAGATGAGTCGTGACGGGGTGATTCTTCCAAACGCCGTCGGTCAATTTGGGTCCGGCTAAGAATCCGAATCCGAAGTCTCCCCCCAGGGAGTACAGGAACTTCCGATAAAGGCGACCTAGTCGAAGTCGTATTTTCAACATCTTCTGGTTTTGAAGAAGGCTTAAAGGGGAGATCCAATCTGGTCGCGGGGGGGGTGACTTGAAAATCTTGGGGGCTACTCGGATTATGTTGGGAAAATCCGGCTTAACAATCTTTAAACATGATTGACTGCCTTCAGGATCGGAAAAAAGCACCTTGGCCGGTTCGGCGCTCTCTTGCGGCCATTTTTGTTGGACCGACTCTACCACTAACCCTTGCTCTAAAACGAGACTTTCGATATATGCGTAGTTATGCTTCATCCGCTGGATATCTCCGGCGTCTTGGTCAATATCATTATTGATGATCACTGTGGCCAGACAAACACCGGTATTTTTTAGTAATCTATGTATTTCTTTCATGAAGGAAGAAATGGTCGGGGCATGAAGGTGGGTGAATACGGAAAATAATACGATAAAATCAAAATGATTATCGGGAAAAGGAAATGTTTCTCCACTACTAAGGCTAAAATGGAAATTAGGCGCCGTAATTTTGGCCTTGGACGCTTCAATAAGTGTAGCTGAGATGTCGAAGCCGAAGTATTCCCCTTCTTCGGACAAATAGTCCGTTAGTTTTTCGGCTAATCGTCCGTTGCCACAACCGATGTCCAGTATCTTATGATGAGGTAATAACCCGTTGTTTTTCATGCCGGTGGTTAATATTGTTCCAACCAGATCATGTTGCTCCGGGTTAACAGAACCGACCGTCATATAGAGTTGGTCTGCATCCTTGTTTTTCTGCGCTTCGTCTTCCCAAAAATCTTGGTATTTTTGAAAGTCGGATTTCATTATTCACTTCACCTTTAAACCATCGCTTATTAAACGAACAGGGGTTATAGATTGAATTGACGTTGGCGTCAATGGGGTTTAATTAGAATATTCATCAGCTAATATGCGGCAATCTTCCGTCCGGCAAGGGGAATTGGTCCATGCCCTGGAGAAGATCAGTGCCGCTTAGTCCGATTAGCCTGGGCTTCCCGAGCCTGATCAACCAACTCTAAAGACTCTTTCCAGGACTCCCCACACAGCCCTTTAAAATCATGTAGATCGCCGGTTATGGGGAGAAGTCCTTGGCCGGGTCGCGGCGTTCCGGCCAGAGCATCATATTTCCGGAGCTCCATAAGATAGGCCCGCCGTTGTTCTCGGGGAATGACTATTGGCGGGAACCCGGATCTAATGACCGGCAAGTTAGACACTAACCGGGCCATCCGTCCGTTTCCGTCAAAAAAGGGGTGGACCCGGACGAAAGAAACGTGCAGCTCCACATACGCGGTCAGGGCGGCCTCCCGCGACAGATCAGCCTTCAAGTGTCCATTGAGCAAATCCAGCCATTCCGCCATCAGTACCGGGACATCTTCGGGGGCGGCATACTCAAAAAAAATCTGCCGGTCGCCCTCTATCCGGTAGGTCCCGTTTGGTTCTTTTTTCCAGTCTCCCACCGGTTGATAGACATCTAAAACAAGTTCGGTTTGAACACACTTATGGAGCATAAATAAATCTCGGACAATAACCGGCCCGTCTCTCTTGACCAGATCATAGATAAGATCAATGGCCCGGGCATGACCGACCACCTCTTGATGGTCCTTCAAGGGCTTACCGGAGACCGTCAATCCTTCCTCAAGGACGAAAGCCGTTTCCCCCAAAGTGAGGGTGTTGCCTTCCAGCGCCGTAGATGTGTGTGTCCAGAGATTACGAAGCTGGGCCAGCAAGACCCGCCCGATATCTGGGTCAAGCCCATTCAGAAAACCAGGCATGATCAACCCTCGTTTACCCCCGGCCACAGGGCAAGCATATTAAATTATTTTAGAATGGCTGATTCCAAATAAGTAAGGGACCCCGGCGGCGGCCGGTGTTATTCATGGAAGAAATTTCCAGGCCGATCCAAGACGGTCATGGCGTTTTCATAAGAGCCCCGAAGGGGCGCTCTAGGTTAGCCCAGGGCAGCGCCCCAATGCTGTTGAATTAAGCTGCGGCTCGGGCTGGAATCCGCCCCATTGTCTGAACCTTGATTACGCTGATTGACTGATTTACTATGAGGTTTGCGGGTGTAGGGCGAGGCATGCCTCGCCCCTACAGGTGAATTTTCCCACGGCCGACTCGGCAGCCCAACGTGGGTATTCTGTTTTACTCATAGCCTTTCATTTAATCAGCGTAATCAAGGTTCAGACGATCAACATACCTAAATATCAGCAACATTATTCTAATTCAACAGCATTGGGGCAACGCCCTGGGTATGAGCGGCGACTACACAAAATAACCTATAATGCCCACATAAAATCATTGGCAATTCAGCACCGCAACCGTAGCCGGATATCCCATTCAAAGGAGATGACTTTGGGAACCGGCCGACCTCCTGGCCATCCTGCCGACACGTAACCTGCCGTATTTCCTAGGCGCTGCCCTGGTCTAGCCCAGAGCCCCCTTTCAGGGCTTAATCAGAATCGACCGTTTTAAGAATATTTCAAGGTTTATTCCCCTCCGGCCTCTTCCCCAAACATACTTCCCTGAAAACACTCATAAATATAAACACAGCGGACCTTTGACAAGCCGAATGGTGAACTATTTGCCTGGTTAATAATCCAGATCCACCGGGTCTCCACATCAACGGCATTCAAATACCCCTCCTGACCAGATCTCACCTGTTGTTAACTAATTGATATCCTGAAAAATAGAAAATGAATATGGAATAGTCTGACTGAAATCCGGATAACTGGCACAAAAGCTGCAAGTAAAGTCATCGGTAACTTGGTCGGAAGGATGCCTTTCCCATTCCGTCAAGGGAAGGGATCAAACTTCACCACATGACCACCCCAACCTCAAGCCCGGTTTTTGATGAACTCCGGATACAAGCTAAAGGATGAGCGCCCATGATTTCACAAGAATCCATTGACGCCACAATTAGTCAGGCGGAAGAACTCAGTCGTGTTCTTCAAGAGATAGGCCGAGATTTGGAAAGCGTCCCCTGGGGTTTAACCGCCTCACCGGGGACTATTTCAGATGGGGAAGAAATTGCCCAGAAGATCTGGCCCAAACTGCCTATGAATCCGGAGGACGCAATTGATTTCCATTCACTTGGGGTCAAACGGCAGGAACTGCTGACCACCAGGCAAGACGCCCTGGCCGCGTCGTCGGGCCAACGTAAGGAGCGTCGCCGGCTGGACGAAGAACTACATAAGATCCAGGGGTTGTTAGAAAAATCCGAACAATTGCGGCCCAGGATACTGGATAAGCTGGAGGCCCTGAAGGAGAAGATCCGGCAAACCGGTCCCAACGGCATGCGGCGGCAAGAACAATATAAATCATTAATTGGAGAGCTGGCTCAACAAAAGGATGAACTCAGCCGTCGTCTTAAGGGATACACCAAAGTTCACCATGGCGCCCACAAGGAATATTTCGACGAACAGCATCGCCCCGTCAGCGCAGAGGTGGTCCGCCGGATCCAGGAAGAGGAAAATCAGGTCGATCAAAAGATAACTTCTCTGAAAAGCCGGATGGCTCTGGAAGCCCGAAATCTGGCCCAGGCCAAATCCGTTTATCACCAAACTAAAGAAAAACTCCAGGTGCTCGATCAACGGACCGAGAGTTGGTTGTTGGCCAGAGATAAAAAATCGCAATTGCGCGAAGCCGCGCACCAGGCTTACCTCAATGTAAGACAAGGCTGGACTCAATGGCGGCGTGTGCTGGGCCGGATAACCGAACTGGACACGTCCCATCGCGGTTTCTTGAGTGCCCTCGTGACTCGTTTGGCTCTTCCCCCTATGTCGGCCTCCGCTTACCAGGAGTGGGAGAATGAGCTGCATCAAACAGACCTGGACCTGACCGGCATCCATGATCTCTGGGCCCGCATCGGGTCCAATCACGAAAATGTGACCGATGAGACAGCCAGGTGTTTGACCGTAGTCAAGGCCATCAACGAAAACATAGACACGCTGGCCGACGAATTGGATGGATTGAAGCAGAAGGCCTTGAAATTGAGTTCGGAAGACGGCGAAGCCCGGGCCAAGACGCGAGACGATGTTTTTCGGCTGGTCAAGAAGGCTGAACATCTTTTAGATACAGGGAGGAAAGCCGCGGCTGGATTAAATCGGGCGGCGACGGAGTTGGAAGACCTGGATCTTTCCCGGCGTCAGGCCGAAAAGCAACAAACGGCCGCTCTGGCTCAGGGCCGGAAACGGTCCTGGCTGGTGTTACTGGAGCTTAAGAAACGGCGGCAGGCAGTTGGCTCCCTGGTGGGGCAATTGGCCAGGGGAAGAAAGCAAATAGAAGCCCTGGATCAATCCTGCCCCAAGGAAGTGTCCTCAGACCCTACGTGCCGGGAAATTTTTTCCAATGCCTATTTGGCATACGACAATTGCAGCACATCCCTGAAACAAGAATTAACCAGCCTCAACGACTTGCTGCGGCGAATCCGGACCAACCTGGCCGAACAAAACGCCGGTCTCCCAGATGACCGGATGAAAAAATGGCCCTTAGCAGCCAGGGCCCTCCACCGGGAGGCCAGGATAATAAATCATGTCCGGGAAGTTACGTACCAGTCAAGAAGTTTATATGCCTTTTTGTCACCCGTCAATTGGCGTATGGCCAAACAGCAATCCGACCTGGATGCCCGGCGGAAGTTGGCCGAGTTGCAAGGTGATCTGAAGTTGACGGAAGCTCAGGCGGAAGAGCATATCTCAGATTTGATAAATGAAATTGAAACGTTGCGGCAAGAGACGGCCAGCCAAACCGAATTGGAACAAATGCTGACGGACAAAGAATGCGAACTTGGCCGGCTAAATGAAAAACTGCATTTCCTTTACGTCATGATGGCTTCCCAATCGGCATCAGCAGCCCAGGCCGGTACCTCATTCAGCCGGTTCGGCCCGACACCGCCTTTGACTCCAGGTATTTGGCGGAAATTCAAGCCGGGTTCCTGGCCAAATATGTTGGGGCCCTCTCAGTCGGTCACAAAAACTATTACTCAGGCGGCCGGGGTAGGCATTTTAGCTACCGGAATCATGATGTCGCAACCTCAAAGCACTTTTTGGGAAGGATACGACTCGGACCTGAATAGAGGAACCACCTCCCAGACGGCCGTTTCGGTCAGCCCCGAGATAGCCGCGCCCCAGAAGCCGGAGAAGGTGGTGGCCTTGATCTCGGCACCCGATGACCGGAGCCAGGTGGCTCGCGTATCCAGACAAACTCCCCATAAGGCTGGATCAAAAGGCGGAAAGAGGCCGGCCGCCAGGTCGTCGCACCGGGAAAAGCCGGCTGTCGATCCTGATCCGACTGCCTTCCGGGCGGACATTCTGAGGCAAGCGGTGAAAGCCTCAGGACTTAAGACTAGTGATTTTGTCGCCGCCATGAAGGCGTTGAACTGCCAGTCGGAGCCATTGGGCCGAATTGAAACGGCGGCTTTGGCGGAACGGATCATCCGCTTTCATGAGAATTTTCCCAAGGTTTTTTATGGGTTTTTGAACCGGCCGGATTTCGCCGCGGCCGAGAATCTGATCGCCCTGGCCGGAGTGCCGGAATCTCCTGAGGAAGGATGCTTTTGGGATCGTCTCTATACCGAATTCATCCAGATGAACTTCAGCCCGAGGGAGGCGCTATTGGGAGTGATGAGTCATCGAAAGGAAGTTGCCCGGAGACAAAAAGAAAAGCGGGGAGAAACTCGCTTTGAAGGTGAAACCAAACCGATCAGAGTATTGGAAACGCTTTCGGCTCAACAATTCGGAGATCTGCTGGGTCCCTACATAAACGAGCATCTCCGCAGATATCTAAAAAGTAAACGCCAGGCTACATCTTCAAACGTGGGCGACTACGGCCGGCGGTTGGCCTTAGACATCTATTCTACGGCTAAGGCGTTTAACGTCCCGGTCACGACCATGTTGATTATAGCCCATCATGAAACCAATTTTGCTAATATCTTGGGTGATCACAACCTGTCGGCCAGCCCTTTCCAAATCTTCCGGCCGACCAAAAAGCTAATCCTGGCCGCGATGAGTAAGTCCGGGATGAAAGTGCCCTCCGGGTCCATCGACCTTCGGCATACCCCGACTCTGGCCACCTATATGGCCGCGTATCATATTTCCACTTTAATGAAGAAAGACGGCAAAGGCTGCAACATGGACGACGTGGCCTGCCGGTACAACGGCCAACGGAGCTATGTCGGTCTGGTAAAAGGAAAGCGTGACGTTTTAGTTACTTATCTGTCTGAACGGGGAGTGTTCCAAACCCAGCTAGCCCGGAAGGCGATCACTGGCTCGAAGAGTTCTTCACAGGAGTCATGACGCGGTATCAGAGGTCAGGCCACCGTATTGATTTTGGTCCCCCGACCCATTGTTTTGTGGGTATCGGCCCTCAACGTGTTCTGAGCTTGACCTCCGGTGTGGCCATGGCCGGGCGATCCGGACGACTGTGAGGGTTTGCCGGAATCGGTAACTAATGGGACAGGAGCAATGGCCTGGCCGGGTAACTTAAAGTTGTGGTTGGGCTTCCGGTGGCCATAACCCGAGATCGCCTGGCTGGATAGAGTTACCCTGATGCCTCCGTCATCGGCCATATCAACCTCCTGCTTTCATAGCGTCCAAAATCATAATTTTTTTTGCCTAATCCTTGCCGCCCTCTGCGGTTGGCTTTTCGGCTAGATCCCGTCATAGACGGAACGACCGCATGGGCTTAAGAATGAGAGGCAAGTAGCTCGATAATCCGATTAAGGTCTTCATTGGAGTAGAATTCAATCTCGATTTTTCCCCGGCGGCCTTTCTTGGCTATTTTGACCTTGGTCCCGAAGCTGCGGGTCAGGTCCTCGGCCAGGGACTGCAGGTAAATGTCGGGAGCCGGTTTTTCATCCACCGGTTTCTTTTTTTTGAGCCGTTTGGCCGCCTTTTCGCAGCCCCGAGCCGACAACCCCCGTTCAATGATCAAATTCCTCAGCATTAACTGGTCGGCTTCATTCTCCAGGCCCAGGAGGACCCGCGCCTGGCCCATGTTCAAATCCCCATTGACTAGATCCTGCTGGATGGGCTCGGGCAGCCGCAACAATCTGACGTAGTTGGTGACCGTACTTCTTTCCCGGCCGACCCTGGTGGCGATCTGTTCCTGGGTCAGATTAAACTGCTCGCCCAGTTTGTGATACGCGGCGCCCTCTTCAATTGGATTCAGGTCCTGTCGTTGGAGGTTCTCGATCAGGGCCAACTCCAGCGAATCCCTGTCCGCGATTTCCATAACCACCACCGGGACCTCGAACAACCCGGCCGACTGGGCGGCCCGCCAGCGACGCTCTCCGGCGATTAACTCGTACCCGTCAGCGGCTTTCCTGACCAGCAGCGGCTGGATGACGCCCTTTTCTTTGACTGAAGAGACCAGCTCGGCCATGGACTCATCAGCTTCCGGCTTGAATCTGCGCGGCTGCAGGCGATTTGGCCGAATATCTTCTATGGGACAACGGAAAAAATTTCGGTCTCCGGCCTCACTCTTTTCCTCCGACGCACCGAACAAGGCGTCTATGCCCTGGCCCAGTCCTTTCTTTGGGGTCATTATGCAGCCGCTCCGTTATGAGACATGATTTCCGTGGCCAGCTCCAGATAGCTTTGGGCTCCCCTGGAATTGACGTCGTAAAGCACCGCCGGTTTACCATGGCTGGGGCATTCGCTCAGCCGCACGTTGCGGGGGATGACGGTGCTGAAAACCTTGTCTTTAAAATGGTCTTTCACCTTGCTGGTCACCTGATGGGCCAGATTGTTCCGGGTATCGAACATGGTAAATAAAATACCCTTCAGCCCGAGGTGGACATTCAGGTTTTTCTTGACCCGCTTGATCGTATCCAGCAATTGGCTCAGTCCCTCCATGGCGTAATACTCACATTGCAGCGGAATGAGCACGGCGTCTGCCGCGACCAGGGCGCTGATGGTCATCAAACCCAATGAGGGCGGACAATCCAGCAGGATGTATTGGTATTCACCGGATATAAGGCTGAGTTTTTCTTTAAGGATTCTCTCTTTTCCGGCGACATCGAAAAGTTCCACCTCCGCCCCGATAAGATGTTGGGAAGACGGCAGGATAAACAAATGAGGGAGGTCTGTGGGGTAGATCACTTCCTCCAGGGTAGCCTGGCCGATCATTAAATGATACAAGTTCTTGAGTGTATTCCGTCCAGACAGACCAACCCCGGTGGTGGCGTTTCCCTGGTAGTCGCAGTCCACCAGCAGAGTTTTCTTTTCCCCTACGGCCAGAGATGCGGCCAGATTGACCGCGGTGGTGGTCTTACCCACGCCGCCTTTTTGATTGGCGATACAGATTATTTTTTCCATAGGTTATTTTTCTGGCACCATGTATCATGTTAATAATCAAGGAAGCTTAATGATTGCATAAAAGCTTCCGCTCTTGCCCGACAAGCTTCAGGATAAAGAATCTGAGCAGGCATGTCAAGTGTAATCCCATGCCGGGACCGCCGACTCCGGCAATTCCACCTGATCATCCGAGCTTACCGGCTCCTATTCGTTGTTGATGCCCGGCTTTCCGTCAACGGCCTTAACGTCATCCGCTGGATCACCATAATCGCCATCTGTTTTTCTCCACCCCACTGTAGTCTATGTGCGCAAGCCGTCAAACCACCAGGTTGGGCGGGGTCTGTCCATTGAAGAAGGCGATGACATTTTTGGCGGCCAGAGCGCCCATTTTAGCCCGGACCTCGAACGTGGCGCTGCCCAGATGGGGAAGCAAGATGACATTGGGTAGACTAATCAATTCGGCCGGAACACGCGGCTCATGTTCATAAACATCCAGTCCGGCCCCGGCGATTCTTTTTGCTTTCAGCGCCTCAATCAAATCGGATTCGGAGACAATGGGGCCGCGCCCGGTATTGATAATAAAGGCTGAAGGTTTCATCATGGCCAGGGTCCGGCGGTCAAACCGATGGAAAGTCTGATCGTTCAACGGGGCATTGACCGAAATAAAATCAGAGCGGGATATAAGTTCCTCAAAGGACACATACTCGGCTGGAATGAGGGCTGCTGCGGTGCTGGGGTAGCGGTTGTGGTAGATGACGCGTAAGTCGAAGGCCACAGCCCGCCGGGCCACAGCCATCCCGATCTGGCCCAGGCCGAAGATGCCCAGGGTCTTCCCGGTCAAATCCGGAGACAGAAAAAAGTTGGGATAGAAGCCCTGGAATTCACCCCGCCGGACCAGAGCGTCCCCCTCCACCACCCGCCGGACCAGGGCCAACAGCAAAGCCATAGTCAGGTCCGCCGTGGCCTCGGTCAAGACGCCCGGGGTGTTGGTCACCGCGATTTCTCGGGCCTTGGCCGCGGCGACGTCGATGTTGCTATACCCGACTCCGTAATTGGCGAT
Organism: Deltaproteobacteria bacterium; assembly: GCA_015233285.1. Next base: position 14,472 of record JADFYA010000035.1, read on the forward strand.
GATCTTGAGCCGGCGCAAAGAATCCATGACATCAGCGTCAACGATATTGGTGATCGTAGGAATCAGGGCCGCAGCGTCTTTAGCCTGGGCCACAAGTTCGGTTTGGGTCAAGTCGGCATTGGTTCTATTGACGGTGACCTGAAAATGTTCGGCCAGCCGGTTGATGCCGTCTCCGGGGAACTCACGGCAAATAAACACCTGGGGCATAGAAACTCCGTCGCTGGTTACTCGTCGCTGGTTGCTGGTTTAGAATCGATGCTATTGCCTAATGAAAAAGTGTTCGCGCAGGTAATCATCCATCTGATGCGATGAAAGGGTTTACCGGATCAGCCCAGGGCAATTGAAGCGGTGTCTTAGATGCGTTGATCCGTCACCAGCAACGAGCAACAACCCGTCACGGCAAAGCCAGGCTGTAGGTGTTGACCCCTTCTTTAACGTTCTTGAAATTGAGGACCCCCAAATCACGCAGAGGTATTTCTCCTTCTATGCGGTGAGCGGTCTCGGGGCCGACCAAAATGTCTCCATTGGCGGCGGAGGCGGCAATCCGGGCGGCCAGGTTGGTCACCGGGCCGCTGGCGGTGTAGGTCATGCGGGCGCCGGAGGCGCCATGAAAGCTGGTCATGCCCACCGAGGCGGTGCCGGAATTGATGCCCATATTGACCAGAACGGGATCGAATTGCCCTTCCAGTTCGGTGTTGATGTCCGTGGTCCGGCGCCGGATTTCCAGGGCCGCGTGGGCCGCGTTCAGGGCGTTTTCGCGGGCCGGCCCCTGAAAGATGACCATCAGCCCATCTCCGGCAGTTTCGTTGATGTCCCCTCCATAGGCGTAGATGACGTCCAAAAAGGCGGAAAAGTATTTTTCAATAATGAAGTTGACCTTTTCTTGGGTCAATATTTCGCTGATTCTTGTGTATCCGGCGATGTCTAAAAACAGAATGGACACGTCCATGTCGGCCTTGTCAAAGTCCGGGGCTTCCGGATTCTTTTCTACAATCCGTTGCACCGTTTCCGGGACAAAGGGGCGGAGTTGTTTGAGTATGCTGTCAAGGCTCAGTTTTTCTTGAGATACTCGATGATGATTCCGAGCGTTGATGAGCACATTG
>JADFYA010000360.1 GCA_015233285.1 Deltaproteobacteria bacterium
CGTAATGCCTTTGACCACGGAATTGAACCTTTTGAAGAACGTCTGGAAGCGGACAAGCCGGAGCAAGGAAAAGTGACGCTTCAGGTGAGTCGCTCCGACCAGGAACTGGCCCTAACCATTTCAGACGACGGCCGGGGTCTTGACCAGCAGAAATTAATAGATACCGCTATGAGCAAAGGATTGCTCGACCCATCCGAAGCCTGTACGATGACGGAGGAGCAATGTTACGGCCTCATTTTTAGGCCCGGATTTTCTACAGCGGAAACTGTAACCGACGTCTCCGGCCGCGGCGTGGGCATGGATGCCGCCCTGGCTGTAGTTCGGGATAGCTTAAAGGGAGATATCCGGGTAGAATCAAAAATCGGTCAAGGAACAAGATTTATTATCAAAATACCGGTTTAAAGGCCGCTCCCAGGAGTACGGTTCTTTCACCGCTTCAAATCCCGGCTCAAGGGATGATTCCGGTGTTGTATTTCCTGTGGTTATAATGTATACATACATTGTGGGTTATGGTCCGGTTGGTAACGGCCAGGCGATTGTCGTTAACCCGAACGGCCTGACTTTAACCTCTGTCACGGGCAACAGTCCTTCTTAATCACTGAATGAGGTGCAAATATGTTAGTAATTCCGGCGGTTGATCTAAAAGGTGGACGCTGCGTCAGGTTGCGTCAAGGCCGGATGGATGAAGAAACGGTGTTTTCGGACAATCCAGTGGATATGGCTTTGAAATGGCAAGCTTACGGCGCTGGTCTAATCCATGTGGTGGACCTGGACGGCGCCGTCAACAGCCGCCCCCAGAATCTCGAAGTGATTAAGAAAATGGTCACGGAACTGGATGTTCCCATCGAGTTGGGTGGCGGCATCAGGGATTTAGATACCGTATCTATGTATCTTGATCTGGGTGTGGGCCGGGTCATTTTAGGCACAGCCGCGATTAAATCCCCAGACCTGGTGGAAAAATCGTCTGCTCTCTATCCCGGCCAGGTTATCGTCGGAATAGACGCCAAATCCAACAAGGTCTCGGTGGGCGGGTGGATAGAAGAAACGCATTTGGATCCGGTCAAGATTGCCTTGGATTTCGACGGGCTGCCTTTAGCGGCCTTTATCTACACCGATATCGGCCGGGACGGCATGGAAACAGGACCAAACATTACCGGGATCAAGGCCATGGTCGATGCAGTCACCCGGCCGGTTATTGCTGCCGGCGGTGTATCGAATATAGACGACATCCGGGCTCTCTTGCCCTTGGCCGCCCAGGGGCTGGATGGGGTCATTACCGGTCGGGCCATTTATACCGGCTCGTTGGATTTGCGGGAAGCCCTGAACCTGGTCAATAGTGCGGCCAAGTAATTGAGATTGATATCAAAGGCTGTAATGAAGGACGCTCGGGATGCCGGAACGGATCATCATATCCAAACCTGAGGGAATCGCCAACACCTTAATGGTCGGCTTGCCACTAGTTGTCGAGAAAAAAATGTCTACCGAAAAAAAGCCCGGGGTACTGGCCGGTTGGATGACCGATGAATATGTGATCGTTAGTTTGTATAACACATTCCTGCCCTTGACCGGATTCTTTAAGAACAACTCGGCCACTGTAAAGTACCTGGACCTGGGCATTATTTATGCCTTCCAGGCGGTAGTCAAGGAAGTGGTCAAGGGCATGGAGGCAGTGTTTTTCACCTGGCCGAAACACGTGGAAGCAGTCACGCTGGCTTCAGTTAACCGAGTAAAAGTCCGCTATCCCGTGACATTGTCCTTCCGTGTCCCATTTGAAATCAGAACAATTGATGTCGACGCAACCATTTTCGATTTGTCCACAAAGGGTTGCCAGGTCCGGGTTCCCAAACAATCACTCGCCGAAGAGATGGTCAGCGCCGGTCAAAAGGTAACCATGTCTTTATATCTCCCCAACCAAACAACGGCCAACCTGGTTCAAGCAGAGATCAGAAACATCAGCGCCATGGGCGACTATTTCACCCTGGGATTGCTTTTTAGAGCAGACGGCCATTCGGAGCAAATAAAAAGAATAGAACAAATCGTAAGGCTCCAACTGCAAGCCTGAAAATCGTTGGTTACCCGTTACTGGTTACACGTTACTCGTTGCCAGTTGCTTGTCGCTTGCTCGTTATACAAACACAACTGGAAAACGATAACTATACTTGACACGGCTAAATTGACGTTTCCAAGAACACCTATTACCGGTTGCATCTAGCTCGTTCCTTATCCAGAACAACCAGTAACCGGCAACGTGTAACGAGCAACAGGCAACAAGCTAGTCATATCCTTTGACGCAATTGCGTCCGGCATTCTTGGCCAGGTACATGTTGGCATCAGCCCGGTCAATCAGGACAGACAACGCGGTCACCTCGGGTGAGTTCACGGTTACCCCAAAGCTGGCCGTAATATTTACCGGACCGGCATTAGTCTCAACCGGTTCATTGGCGATTATCTGCCGGAGACGTTCGGCTGTCTGTCCTGCCTGGGATATCTCGGTTTCAGGCAACACAATAACAATTTCTTCCCCACCGTATCGTCCCACTATATCTACATTTCTTACATTTTTCAGGCAACGCCCGGACACCGCCCGTAATACTTGATCACCCACAGCGTGGCCCAGGGTATCGTTTACCCGCTTGAAATGATCCAGATCCAGCATAATCACCGATATGGGGCGCCCGCTCCGTTGAGTCCGGTTGAATTCTCGTTCGCCCAGTTCAAACAGCCGCCGCCGATTAGAGATACCCATCAACTCATCCGTGACAGCCAGCCGTTGCACCTCGCCAAAAAGCCTGGCGTTTTCCAGGGCCACCGCGGCGTGACCAGCAAAGGCCGAGGCCAGATCCGCCTCGGGTTGACCATACGCGGCCACCTGCTGACTATACATGGTCAGGCAACCGATGACTTCGCTCCGGACCATCAAAGGTACTCCCATCCAGCAACAAACCGGGTGACCTGGTTGCCAGTTCTGGAGGCGTTGATCACACTGAGTGGCGGGCAGGATAACTGGTTGCCCCGATCTCCTTATTTCCCGGAACAAAGTATCTTCATTCATCGGCCGGTCACGCAAAATCGACTCACTCTCGGCGCCAAGTCCTCTGGCCGCGACGGTTTGCAGGGTGTCTCCCTGCAACATGACCAGGCAGGAGCTATCATTAGGCACCACATGTTCGAGTTGGATCAAAATATTATCAAGGACCTGCTTTAAGTCCAGGTCGGAAGTCATGGCCGCCGCGGCCTGGCGCAGGGTGTCGGCTTCCTGTCTATGGCGTCTTTCTGCGTCAAATAGTCTGATCTTCTCTAGCCCCGTAGCCAGTTGCCCAGCCAGGATAGTCAAAAACCGCACGTCCGAATCGGTCAATGTTTCTTTTTTTGAGTTTTCGGCCTGGATCATCCCGATCATCACATCGCCCACATTAATGGGGATCCGGAGGCCGGGGGACGGACGCCGTCTCCTGTCCTGCTCCACGATATGGGGAGTTTCTCCTGGAGGGGTATCGGGTATGTTGTCGCCCGGCTCTCCAAACAACAACAGATCAATTTTTCCTGAAAACCGGGTCCGAAACAACACTTCGGCCGTCCTTTTGATCAGATCTAATTTGTTTCCAACTTCGGACCCGGCTACTGCGACGGCGTTTAGGATGGTGAGTTCCTCAACTTTCCGGTGCAACGCCTCTTCCCCCCGGACGGTTTGAGTGATATCACGCATCAGCAAAAGCCGCCCGGTCAAGCGTCCCCGGTGATCATAGAGCGGAGAAAGACGAAAATCGTAATGCCCCTGTTCTTCTCCCTCCCCCAGAACAACCTCGGTATGGATCATGACCTCCCGACACCATCCCGGATTTAACCTGGCTTTTTGAACAAAAATGTCTTCGCCGGAGCGGCCCAGAGCATCTTCCGCCGATAATCCGATAATTCTCTCCGCAGCCGGATTAATACTGACCAG
>JADFYA010000361.1 GCA_015233285.1 Deltaproteobacteria bacterium
TCTCCTCTCTTGGTTAAACGATAATTACTAGTTTCAACACGCTGCCGACCATGGCCGGTCAGGTTCAATCACCTGGAAATAAAGGGCTCACCAACCAGATCAAGCAGGTTTCTTGACAAAATTTTATCTGAGCAACGCCATATCGGAACCATTGATCCGATCTCATCGGGGAAGAAAGTTGGGATTGGGAAAGGAGCACTCGTCAGAATCCCTCTATAGACGACAGTTCGTCAAAAATTTCTTGTGGTTGGTTGGAACAACACAATCCGGCAAAATGGTTGTTTTTTTGCTCCAGAACGGGCCTACAGAGCGGTGGGCTATGGGTCGGCGGCGACTTGCCGCGTGACCGAATGATTTTAATAAGGAGCGATCTAACCGCAAAAATCATGATTTGTCAAGTAAAGTTTTTTAACCAGTGATCACCGGGCTGATCGGAATCTTCGGGCCGGACTGCCTTCAGATGAGCCCTCCTCAAGCCGGATTTCTCCAATTCAGCTCCGGCGCTACCGGGTCCTCAAGCATTCTCAAAGTCACGAGCAATCGCTTCCGCCACGGCTAAATCAGCCATGGTGGTGATCTTTATATTCCGATAGTCTCCAGACACCAGCTTCACGGAATAACCTAGGCGGAAAGCCAGTTGTACGTCATCCGTGGCCGATTTTGAGCCTTCGTCCGCGGCCTGGGAGTGGGCTTCCTTAAGGATTCCAAAACGAAATCCCTGGGGTGTTTGGACGTTGAAAATTTCCCGGCGGTCGACCAGTCCGGTCAGGAATCCGTCCTTGCCCTGGATCAAGGTATCGGTGGCCGGGACGACCACGTTGGTGACGCCGTGAATGGCCGTCTCGTCAATGGTCCGGTCAATCAGCGCCTGGGAAACAAATGGCCGGGCGACATCATGCACCAGCGCCAGGTCGTCGTCGTTTATGCGACAATCCAGGAACTGTACGCCGGCGTAGGAAGAAGCCTGGCGTGTCTCACCACCGACGGTCACCCCCAAAATCTTGCTGAATCCGAAAGCGGCCAGGACTTCCAATAAGGGTGTGATCCAGTCCTGGTGAATGACGACCACTACGCCGGTGATGCGGGGATGATTGACAAACTGACGGATGGTCCCGGAGATGATTTCCTCGCCGCCGATTTTGAGAAACTGCTTGGGCCGTCCGGCACCCATCCGTTCACCCAGGCCCCCGGCTAGTAACAAAGCATAAACATTCATGTTTCGGACTTCCCATGGCCACCTGTCGAGGGCCGGCCGAATAAATTTTTCCGAATAGGCCCGGCCGCAAGGTTTGACGGGTAGACATGATTAAGGAGGACTGATGTCAATCAGGGGGACTATAACAAAAAAAATTTGAGACCACAATGACGGGTATCAAAAAATGGCAATACAAATTTTTAGTTGCTCGTTGCTTGGTTCTGGTTTCTCGTTGAAGACAACTTGCATCGAGCAAAAAATAACGAGCAACGGGCAACGATCCGGGCATCAATCGTTCAATTTTACTAATGCGTTAATATCAGAAAAAGAAATGACCCCAGGCCGCAACAACCGAGGCGGAATCGTAGTCACATCAACCAGGGTGGATGGTTTCCCGCCCAGGGTAAGACCGGCGTCCACCACCAGATCAATCCGATCACCCAGTGCGGCGGGCAGTGCTTTGGGATCAGCACAAGGCGGGGCTCCGGCCAAATTAGCACTGGTGCCGGTGACGGGTCGGCCCAAAGCGGCAATGATCTGCCGGGCTATGTGGTGTCCCGTCACCCGGACCGCCACCGTCCCGGTCCCGCCGGTGATCAACCTGGAGACTCGCTGACCGGCGCGCAAGACCAGGGTTAACCCGCCCGGCCAGAACCGGTCCATCAAGATTTGAGCCGTTTCGGGAATCTCAGGCACCAGCCCGGCCAACATTCCAGGATGGCTGAGCAACAACAACAACGGCTTGCCCCGGTCCCGGCCTTTGACTTCAAAGACCTTACCCAGGGCGACGTCGTTCTCGGCATCGGCCGCCAATCCGTAGTAAGTCTCGGTGGGCAAGGCCACCAGACCGCCGCGGCGAAGAGTCTCTACCACCCGGGCCACCGCACTCGGGTCGGGCCTGGATGGGTCCAGTTTTACCGTTTGATTTTTCATTCGGCCAGACGGGCTGCGGCTTCTTCTATCTTAAGGGCCTGCTCCAGCCGGTAATTATTCAGCCAACGGTAGTAGTTGGGCGTTTTCACGGCCATAATCCTGACGGCCAGGAGGGCGGCGTTGGCTGCTCCCCAGGAGCCCACCGAAACTGTGGCCACGGGAACGCCGGGCGGCATCTGGACGGTGGATAAGAGTGCATCCAGGCCTTTTAAGGGCGAAGAATCAATCGGGATTCCGATTACGGGCAGATCAGTTTGGGCCGCGATCACCCCAGCCAGGTGGGCAGCGCCTCCAGCCGCGGCAATGATCACTTCCAATCCCCGTTTTCGGGCCGTGGAGGCCAGTTCCGTCACCCGCTCCGGGGTCCTGTGAGCCGAGGCCACGGTAATTTCATACGGGATGCCGAACCGTTGGAATATCTCCATGGCCGGTTTGAGAAGTTTCAGGTCGGACTCGCTTCCCATGTAAATGGCTACTTTGGGGGATGTTTTAGTTTTTATTATGGCCTTTTGGCCGATGTCGCTTCTGAAATAGCATCCCGGCCAGGATATCTTGTGCACAACGTTATAGGCGTCTTCCACCGCGTCGGCGATGCTGCTGTTCAGGGCCGTGACGCCCAGCACCCGGCCGCCGTTAGTCACCACCTGGTTATCCTTCATCGCCGTGCCGGCATGATAAACAAACACGTTGGCGCGTTGCTGCGTGGCGTTCCGTAATCCTTCAATTGGGTGGCCCTTGTCGTATGCCCCAGGGTATCCCTTGGAAGCCATGACCACGCATACGGCTGCCCGCCTGTCCCACTCCACCGCCACCCGGTCCAGGGTCCCGTCACTACAGGCCAGCAAGATGTCCACCAGATCGGACTTAAGCCGGATGAGCAAAGGCTGAGCTTCGGGGTCGCCAAACCTGACATTAAACTCCAGGACATAAGGTTGACCGTCCTGGAACATTAGTCCGGCGTAGAGGACACCTTTGTATGGGGTTCCCGCGGCGGCCATGCCCTGGATAATGGGCCGCATGATCTCGTCCATGATTCGCTGTTCCATGGCCTCATCCACCAGCGGGGCCGGTGAATAGGCGCCCATCCCGCCGGTGTTGGGGCCGCGGTCGCCGTCAAAAACGGCCTTGTGATCTTGGGATGTGGGCATGGGCAAGATATGTTCCCCGTCACTAAAGACCAGGAAAGAGACTTCTTCCCCCTTCAGGCAATCTTCGATGAGCACCCGGTCCCCGGCGGACCCGAATTCCCGCTGGACCATGACGGCATCCAGGGCCGCTGCGGCCTGGTCAAAAGTCGCGGCCACGAAGACGCCCTTTCCGGCAGCCAGACCGTCCGCTTTAACCACAACAGGCAGGGGCTGTGTCTTTAAATAATCCAGTGCGCTCTGATAGTCGCTAAAGTCGCGGTACCCGGCGGTCGGGACGCTGCATTTAACCATCATTTCTTTGGCCAGGATCTTGCTTCCCTCAAGGGCGGCAGCCTGTTGGCTGGGTCCGAATATTTTAAGCCCGTGGGCGGTGAACAGGTCCACGATACCCATGGTCAATGGAGCTTCCGGCCCGACGATCGTCAGGTCAATCTTTTGTTCCAGGGCAAATTGGAGTAAACCGGTCACATCATCAGCCTTGATGGGCACGCACTCGGCCCGTCCATCCATCCCGGGATTGCCGGGGGCTGCATATATTTTGGGCATTCTTTGGCTGCCGGCCAGGGCATGGACCAGAGCATGTTCCCGGCCCCCGCCTCCGACGACTAGAATTTTCATATTTGATTCCTTTAAGGATTGTTCGGCTCTTCCTTTTTT
>JADFYA010000362.1 GCA_015233285.1 Deltaproteobacteria bacterium
GCAAGTTTGATTGCATTTCCCGAAATGAGTCGGCCAACTCACCGATTTCATCACGGGAATGAATCTCGACTTCTTTTTTCAAATCTCCTTCAGCCATGCTCAACATGGTTGCTACAATCTTTTTCAGCGGTTTGGTAATGCTCCGGGTAATCACCAGGGCGATTAATGCTCCGGCCAAAAAGGTCGAAATAATCACCAGGAGCATAAAAATCATAGTTCGTTGTTTAACCATTTCAGCTTCGGCATAAAATGCTTCCGCTTTATTATTGGCGAATTCTCTGACATACCTCACTTTTTTAAGCAGGTCATCGACATTTTTTGCCTCTTTGTCCTTAACCAACTCTGCCGCCGCGTCACCCTTGCCCTCGCGCATCAACTGAATTATCTCGCCTCGAATCGGCCGCCAGTCGAGAAAAAGTTGAAAGGCCTCCTGGGCTATTCTCTTTTCCCCCAAAAACCGATCCAGGACTATGTCAAATTGCTCCCGTGTTTCTTGATCACGTCGATTTAGCTTAATCGCTGCCTCCATAATATGCTTCTGGTCCGGATGTTCCACCAGGCCTCTGGTTAACTCATCCATGAGGATTATGTTGGCTCTGATATCCCTGATGGCCCGCCCCACAGTCAAAGGATGAAGGTACATTTTGTTCGTCAGACCGGCAATGGAGTAAATTTCAACCATGGCCAGGGCACCAACCGCAACGGTTAATGCGACCACTATGGAAAATCCCAGCAGCAGACGGGAACCAATTTTCAAACTGGACAAACCCATTTTTATCGTCATATTTTCTTCCTAATCATCCTCGCCTGTTTTATTCCACTCCAGTCTACCTAAAAGGCCGCGCTCTTGGGCGTCCGGGGAAATGGAATCACATCTCTAATATTGGCCATTCCTGTGACAAACTGGACCAGCCGGTCAAACCCTAAGCCGAACCCGGCATGGGGGGCGCTGCCGAATTCCCGCAGCTCTAAATACCACCAGTAGGTATCAAGGCTTAACCCCGCTTCGAACATCCGGTCTTGCAATGTCTGATACCGCTCTTCCCGCTGGCTGCCGCCGATAATCTCCCCGATTTTAGGCACCAGGACGTCCATGGCGGCCACAGTCCGGCCGTCGTCGTTCAGTCGCATATAAAACGGCTTAATCTCTTTGGGATAATCGGTGACCACCACCGGTTTCTTAACCCATTTCTCGGTCAGGTACCGCTCATGTTCGGTGGCTAAATCAGCGCCCCAACTGACCGGAAAGGCAAAATTTTCATTTGACCTGGTCAGTATCTCCACGGCCTCGGTGTAGCTGATCCGTTCAAAATCGCTTTGAATAATCTTCTCCAACGTCTCGATCACCGTTGAGTCAATCAACTTGTTGAAGAAGCTCATGTCTTCCGGGCAGTGTTGCAGGATGTGGCTGAATATGGCCTTAAGGAACTCCTCGGCCAGCTCGACGTCGCCGGCCAGGTCACAAAAGGCGCATTCCGGCTCGACCATCCAGAACTCCGACAAATGTCTGGAGGTATTTGAATTTTCTGCCCGAAACGTGGGGCCGAAGGTATACACGTCGCCCAAGGCCAGGGCATATATTTCCGCCTCCAGTTGTCCGCTGACCGTCAAGTTAGCTGCCTGGCCAAAAAAATCGGCCGAGAAGTCCACCTGGCCGGCGGTCATGGGCGGTTGCTTCAGGTCGAGGGTGGTCACCTGGAACATCTGGCCGGCCCCTTCACAATCACTGGTGGTAATAATCGGCGTGTGGATATACACGAATCCCCGGTTTTGAAAAAAATTGTGGATGGCTCCGGATAAGGCGCTGCGGACCCTGGCCACGGCCCCGAAGGTATTCGTCCGCGGCCTTAGATGGGCGATTGTTCGCAGGAATTCGAAAGAGTGCCGCTTCTTTTGGAGCGGGTATTTAGCCGGATCAGCGCCGCCTAGACCGGTGACGCCGGCCGCCTGCAACTCCACTGATTGCCCCTGAGCCGGGGAAGCCACCAGCTCACCAGTGATGACCAGGGCGCAACCAACGGTAAGTCGAAGCACCTCTTCCTGATAGTTGGGCAGGTCACCTCCGGCGACTACTTGCAGGTTGCTCAAGCACGAGCCATCATTGATTTCAAGAAAGGAAAACCCACCCTTTGAGTCTCGCCGGGTCCGCAACCAGCCCTTAACCGTAACCGTTTGCCCCAGTTTCGGCTGGTCAAGGATGTCTTTGATTCTAATCCTGATCATGCGCCCTCCGCCACCAGCACGACAAAATCATCAATTATCATTCCTTCTCCGGCATCTCGCTCTGAAGATTTTTTGGACAATTACCCTGCCCCGACCCCAGTTTGGCTTGACTCTATCTTAAGCCGTCGGCATAATGCAATTACGATTTTACTTTAAGAGAATATTTCGGAGCGAACAGGAGTTGCCTGGTAATAGCAGGTCATCGGTTATTCAGCATAAACCCATAACCCGAAACACGTAACCAGTAACACCCGAACGGCGGGACCAATGAACGACTATCTGGTGACCAGGAAGCCCTTTTATCTCCCCACCGGCCATGAACAAAGGCTATTCCAACTGGCCTACAAAGAAAAACTGCCGGTTATCCTCAAGGGGCCAACAGGATGCGGCAAGACCAGGTTCCTCTCCTATATGGCCTTTCGGCTCAAAAAGCCGCTGATCACCGTGGCTTGCCACGAAGATCTAACCGCCGGGGACCTTATCGGCAGATACCTGATCAAAGACGGGGCCACCGTATGGTTGGACGGCCCCTTGACCAGGGCCGTGCGGGAGGGGGCTATCTGCTATCTTGACGAAATTGTGGAAGCGAGAAAGGACACCACAGTCATCATCCATCCCTTGACCGATGATCGGCGGATTTTAAGTATTGATAAGACTGGAGAAATCCTCAACGCCGCCAAAGATTTTCTCCTGGTCGTATCATACAATCCCGGTTATCAAAGTGTTATCAAAGACCTGAAACAATCCACCCGGCAACGGTTCATCGTCATCGAATTCGACTATCCCCCGGAAAAAATAGAGCGCCAAATCCTGATCCAGGAATCCGGAGTTGATCAGGAGACGGCCGACTTGCTGGTCAGGTTAGGTCATAGAATCCGCAAGCTCAAAGAATTCGGGTTAGAGGAAGGAGTCAGCACCCGACTGCTGGTCTATGCCGCCCGGTTGATCAAAGGTGGAATCAACCCATTTGAGGCCTGTAAAGCCGGCCTGGCCGGCCCGGTAACCGATGAGCTGGAAATGAAAAAAGCCATTATCGAGCTGATCAAGGATTTTTTCTCGGACTAGACCTGCTCCGGCAGCCGAAAATTCTAGCTCAACATCTCCCTGGTGTAATCTTGGGCCATTTTAATCAGATCGGTCCGCTTTTCCACCTCACCTTCTTGCTGCAACCCCGCCCCCATGATCAGCCGATTTTCTTTAAACCCCAATGCCTTAAGCCAATAATCATTTCTTTCAAAAGCGGCGGCGTAGAGCTTCTCATCGGGTTGCCCCTGAGTGATCACGAAGATCGACTTTTTCCCCGGTTCCAGCCGACTGGTCAAATCAGGGTTGAAGAGACTATACAACCGGTCAAAAAAGCATTTGAACTGGCCGCTGACTTCGCCGAAGTAGATGGGGGTGCCAAAGACCAGCAGGTCCGATTCCCTGATGGCCTTAAAGACATCTTTCATGTCGTCATCTATGGCGCAATGGTCTTTTTTGGTCTTACAGACATTACAGGCCTGGCAACCCCTAAAATCCATCTTGTTCAAGCGAAAACTCTGCGTCTCGGCCCCGGCTGCTTCGGCCGTTTCCAGAATTTTGTGGACCAGGAAGTTGCTATTTCCTTTTTTCCGGGGGCTACCCATAAAAGCGGCTACTTTCATTTGCGGCTTCTCCTTATTTAAATGCCGG
>JADFYA010000363.1 GCA_015233285.1 Deltaproteobacteria bacterium
CTCCCGCCCGTTTTCCGCTGTCGTGACCTCAAACCCCAACGGCTCCAGCATGGATACCAGCATGGAGGTGTTGGTGATGTTGTCATCGACCACCAGAATGCTCTTTCGAGGCCCTTGATATCCCAGAATGACCTGGTCCGCCGGCTTGGCTGAAATCTCTGCCTCCACCGCAGGCGGCAAGGCCACCTCCATTGTAAAGGTGCTTCCTTGGCCAGGTTCGCTCTTCACTTCCATCTTACCTTGCATTAAGGCCACAAGCCGTTGGGTTATGGCCAACCCTAAGCCGCTTCCCTCACCAGTCCGGCCGCCGGCCGGCAATTGTGTAAACGGTTCAAAGATCACTTCCAATTTGTCCGGGGCAATGCCTATTCCGGTATCCACTATCTCACATCGAAATAACCCGGAGTCGGCCTGGTCATAACTCACCTGCAGAATGACCTTGCCTCGATGCGTGTATTTGACGGCGTTGCCCAACAGGTTAAGCAGGACCTGCTTGATCTTGCGTTCGTCACCCCGGACATACTCAGGAAGCGGGGTAATGGTATCATAATGAATGGTGAGATCCTTTTCCTCGGCCTTGACCCTGGCGATATTTAAGACCTGACGAAGAACGGCGGGCAAATTGAACGGCGCCTCTTCGGTTTCCATCCTCTTAGCCTCGATTTTGCTCAGGTCAAGGATATCGTTGATCAGCGTGAGCAAGTGCTTGCCGCTATCGTGCATGATGTCCAGGTAATGCCTTTGCCCTTCGGTCAGGTTATCTTGCCGTTTAAGGATTTGGGCGTAACCCAAAATGGCATTGAGTGGTGTGCGGAGTTCGTGGCTCATGCCGGCGAGGAAGGTACTCTTGGCCTGGTTGGCCACTTCGGCCTTTTCCTTGGCTACGATCAACTCGGCCGTTCTTTCTTTAACCAGTTCTTCTAGATGATCCCGGTGCCTTTTCAATTCTTCCTCGGCCCACTTGCGTTCGGTGATGTCTCGGGCTACGACGGTGACACCGGCAAACCTCCCGGCGGCATCCCGGCGCATGGAAACCTTGGCACTGTACCACCTGATCTCACCTGTTATTTCAATATAATAGTCGAGTTGCTGCACCGCTCCGGAATCCATCACGGCCTGGATCGCCTTCGCAAACGGTTCGGCAATGTGGGTCGGCAGAATTTCTTTAAAAGATTTATTCAGGAACACACTCGGAGGCACGTACAGATCGTGGATGTTCGTCGGTTGGAAGTAGTCGCGGAACATGCCGTCCTTGTCTAATACAAATAATAGATCGTCCATCGAGGCCAGGGTGGATCGCAGTTTTTCCTCGCTTTCCTGCAGGTCTCTGAGGACCAGGAGGCTACTGAGTCCATCGGCCACCCGGCGGCCGATTTCTTTGAAGAGTCTTATCTCTTCCTCCATCCAAAGGCGGGGATAGGAGCACTGGTGCATCCCGAATATCCAGGCCTTCCCCACCTTGGGGTGAATGGCCGTAAACATCTGGGCCTGAACACCGAACTGCTCGGCGGTAGTCTGGTTTACCGGTCTCTCAGTCCCGAGAGTATAGGTTATCGGATTTTCGGAAGCCAGGCCGTCTCGGATATCTTGGGCCATGCCCGGGCCCATCGGTAGTTCCATATTCAAGGCCGCGGCTCCCGGATACTCAGGTCTGGTGTACTCGACCGGAACCCGAAATGTGGGAGCATCCGGATCGCCCGGATAAAAGAGCCAGACACGGTCACAGTCGAAGATCGAATAGACAGTTTTGATGACATCCCACAGCATCTGCTCGACGTTGCTTGCCAACCGGATGGCCCGATCGACCCGCCCCAGTTTTTCCAGAAAGTGCAGGTGTGCCAGGTGTCCTTCTTCCGCCTTTTTGCGCTCGGTGATGTCCTGCCCGACGGCAATGATCCCGGTGGGTCGGCCCTGGGCGTCTAGGTTACGATTGACATTCCATACCAAAATTCGCTCGTCGCCGTCTCTCGTCTTGACCGGGTTTTCAAAGCCTCTGGTCGGTTCACCCACCAATACCCTTTTGATTTCGGCGGCAACTACGTCTCGGATGGCCTCCGGAACGAATAACTCAAGATATTTCTCACCTAACACCTCTTCTCGTTTGCGGCCGTAGAGGCGTTCTGCTTCCGGATTGAATTCAAGGATACGACCGTCCGGAGAGAGGTAGAGGATGACGCTCAATGTGGTTTGAACAAGGGATCGGAATCGTTCTTCGCTTTCCCGCAGAGCCTTCTCCGCCTGTTGGCGCTCGGCAATGTTTATCTTGAGCGTCTTCACGTTATTTTCTAAAGATTGATATAGGGTTATAAGGTTAGACCGCATTTCGTTGACGGAAAAGACCACCTGGTCTAGTTCGTCTTCTTTGGAGCTCCGGTGCAGTTTGCGGTTGATCGTCAGAGGTGCGTCGGTGCGGTTGATATCCAGATACCTGGTGTAAACAGCGATGGCGTGAAGATGCCGACCGACCAAAAAATAAAATAAAAAGAAAACAAACATTGAAATAGCAAATATTTCAAGTGCTTGAGTGACAAATAGAACCATCGCCCGATCCATTAGACGCCGATAGACCCCGCCCAAGGCGGATACAACATTTAATGCGCCCAGACTGTACCTGGTCCCCCCCTGGATATAAACCAATGGAAACCGGTGCCGGATAATTTTTTCTGATATGGGGACACCGACTTGGAAAGACCGGCCGTCACCCGGAATTATCTCCACATACTGGATATCCGGCAACCTTAGGATACCTTCCATCTGTATCTTGAGTAAATCGAAATCAGTGTCCCATAAACTTTTAGTAATACTTTCCAGATAGCTTCCTTCTATTTGTTTCATCCGGTCTTCAATCACCGAGATATCTTGGCGATAATCAGAATATAGCTGGACACCGGCAGTCAGCAGGGTAACCAGAGAACTGAATAGGAAAATACATAGAATCATTTTCCGGGCAATGCCGTATCTCAAATTTAGCCTATCATCCGGTTTTTTGATCATGATTATTCCTGAAGAGAAAGGAAGTGTGGCTGATGTTCATGGTCTTGGATGGCTTTGTGTCCGGTGCCCTAAAGCTCTGCCTCGGATCTTCTTTCTCGCGGATTCCGGCCGCCTAGTCCGCCATGACTCCGAATTTATTCATTAGAGCTCTGTATTCCGCTGTTTTTTTAAACGCCGCCAGGTGTTCGGAGAATTTGTTTACCCATTCCGGCGACACGTTCTTCTTGTTAAACATGACGTAGAAAACTGAATTAACGATTGGTTTTTCGGTTAAAGGCTGCACCTGTTCCAAAATACCCTCTTCTATGGCGACGTGGGCGCCAAAATGCAAGGCCGAGGCAATGTAATCGACTCTCCCCTTGATTAGTTTTCTGAAATTCATCGAGTCATGAACAACTTCCTCATAGTTTTGCTCTTTCTTAACGAAGTCCCATAGTTCCTTGGTATAATTATAACCCCTGACCAGGCCGATTCGATGATTTTTCAAGTCGGCATAGGCCGTAAACTTTAATTTGCCGATATCTGATTTTCTGATCCAGAAGACCCATGGATCCGCCAGCAGCGGTTCTTTGGGAAACCACATATAATGAAGTCTTTCTTCATTGATGGCGGCGCCGAATACTCCGTCAACCTCACCTTTCAGGCCCATGTCCAACAACCGGCTCCACGGATAAATTTTGAATTCTTCGTGGGTTTCTCCCATACTGGTCATGACGGCCCGGACCGTCTCCGCCCATAAGCCGGTCACTTTTGTTTTACTCTCATCCGTCCAGAATATATAAGGCGCAGTGTTATCACACTGTATTTTGTATACTTTGTCCCCGGCGAAAACCGGGGTGGCGAAAATTAATAGGGATAACCCAATCACAAAGT